>JAOUAY010000191.1 GCA_029860565.1 Candidatus Nitrosopumilus sp. | reverse complement strand
TAATTTTATCTCTCAAATCAATAAAAACATCCATCAATCCTCTAGCAAATAATGCCATTTCTAGAGCATTTGCTCCAAAATGTCTTGTATGATTGTGATTTTCAAATATTGGATGTAGTCGTTTCATTAATTCACTTGTTGCACCAGATGTGTTAATTCCAATTATTTTGTAGATTGGATCTTCTTTATGGACTTTAATTTGTTCGTTGTTGAAAAATGAACCTTTATTTTTTGATGCCCAATACATTTCTCCATTTGATAGATTTGTAATAATCCCATCTGTAATTGAACTGAGTTTATTCTTTGTTGCAAATGCTAAGGAACTACAGAAAAAAGGAACGCCTCGTACTGCATTAGCAGAACCATCAATTGCATCCATGATGACGAATCCTTTTGGATTATCTGATAATTCAACTTGTCCACATTCTTCACCTAATACTGTACATTCAAAACTAATCTCTTTAAGATA
The DNA here is from genome assembly GCA_029860565.1 of Candidatus Nitrosopumilus sp. Classification (GTDB taxonomy): domain Archaea; phylum Thermoproteota; class Nitrososphaeria; order Nitrososphaerales; family Nitrosopumilaceae; genus Nitrosopumilus. The sequence goes on along the minus strand of JAOUAY010000191.1, from coordinate 2,258 downwards.
ATCTATGACAGTTTTTTCAGCAACAATGTCTATGTTTCGTGAAATATCTCCACCAGCTCCAACACCAAAATCCCCTGCAGCATGTTCGGTTCCTGCAAGATCTTTTACATTTTCATAAATTTTGTTTGAAGCTTCACGAAGAATTTCGATTACTTCCACGTTGTTAATTTAGTCACTCGTAATTTAAGTGAAGAAAATATTTGTTTGAAAGCATAAATAACAATAAAGAAGTTTAACGTTTGTGAGTGGCAAAGATCAATCTGTTATTAGCAAAGAATCTTTGATGAGTACAAAACCTGGAAAACAAATAATCAAACAAGCTTTGTTTAAATCAAAAGGTTATAAATTATTCAACAAGTATAAAGAGGAAACAGAAAATAAATTTCCAAATTTTGCAGAAAGATTTGCTCAAGGATTACTTCATGAAATTAAATCTGACACTAATCCAAATTCCACACAGCAAGCATTTGGCGATGAAGTGGGTTCGACTGAAATTATATTAAATGCCTCTGAAATTGAGCCTATAAAATCAAAACTAGTCAGTCTTGATGTAATACAGGATAGAGTAAATCGAATTTTAAATTCCAATTTTGTAAAAATGACCTTTCCTGTTTTTAATGGATTATTTGATGCTGCAGCAAATTATTCTGGAAGAAATGATCCTCAATTAAAACAGGATATGGTTGAAGGGCATATTCTTGCAATTGATCTAAGTGAACCAATGGATAGAATTGTTGATAAAGATGAAGACTTGGAGTTTCTTGATGATTATAAACTAATGAATCCATACATTTTGAAATTAGCTAGAGATAAAATTTCAAAAGGTGGGGAACAAGTTCTAAAAGAATTTGAAGAAGGATTCAAAGATGCACGCATTGGACAATATCTAGATGAGAAATTAAAATCAAAACCAACACAAATCACTGAAGAAGAAATGACTTTGTCTTACAAGAAATATCGTGCAGTAATGGGCACTGCTGGCAGAAACATGGCTTTGGCAGAAAGACCGTTGGCTGAAATTTTCTATTTGGGTATGGCAAGAGCTGCTGAAGGTGTTGGATGTGGAAATGAAATTGAAGATTCAATTAAAAATGGATTTGTAAAAATTCCTTCTTGGCCACTTTATTATTCATTATTAGCAAATGACGTGAAAAAAGGATTTGAGATTACTTTGGAAAAAAGTAATTTGTATCTACAAGATGCTCGACTTACTCTTGAATTATTACCTGATGAATTTTCTCACAAAGAATTTTTGGAATTTTTATTTTTGACTGTGGAACATTATAATCAATACTGGTACAACAAATTAGAAAAGGCCAATAAATGGTCCGAGTTTACATCCCAACTTCCCAAGTGATAGCATTGATGTGGTCTGAAAAATATCGACCTCAGATTATCTCTGACATGGTGGGAAATGAAGAATCACGAGTAGCAATTATGGAATGGTTTGTTAAATGGAAAAAAGGTACCAAGCCATTACTTTTAGTAGGTCCTCCTGGAATAGGAAAAACTACTATAGCTTACCTTGTGGCCAAACAATTTGGTTATGATATGATTGGACTTAATGCAAGTGATGTTAGGAGTAAATCCAGAATCAATGAAATCCTTATGCCCGTTTTGAGCAATGTGAGCGTTTTAGGAACTCCCATGATCTTTGTAGATGAGGTCGATGGAATTCATGGTCGTGGTGATTATGGCGGTGCTTCTGCACTAATTGATATTCTAAAAGAACCCACAGTACCAATTGTTCTTGCTGCAAATAATGACACATCTGACAAAATGAAAAGTATCAAAAAAGCTGTCAAAACAATCTACTTCAAAAAAATTCCACCTAGATTATTACGAGTCTATCTTGAAAATATTTTGAAAAAACAAAGTGCAAAACTAAGTCCTGGCTCTTTAATCAAAGTTATTGATAAATCAAAAGGGGATATCCGTTCAATGATTAACCTTGCACAATCTTTGGTCACTGGATTTAATCCGCAAACTGACAACTCTTTTGAAAGTATCAATGTTGAAGATGGGGTAAATGCTTTCTTTAAAGCAAATTCAATTGAAGAAGCTAGAAGTGTTTTATATTCTATGCAAATTGATCCAAGGGAAAAAATTAATGCATTTTATTCTAGTATCATAACTAGTAATTTAGATAATTCTTCACTTGCAAAATATTTGGAAACAATATCTGATGCTGATATGCTTTTTGGAAAGATAATGAAAACTCAAAATTGGAGATTGCTACGTTATCTAAATGACATTTT
>JAOUAY010000189.1 GCA_029860565.1 Candidatus Nitrosopumilus sp. | reverse complement strand
AAAAACAAATCCACTTGAAGATTATCCTGAATCTTAGAATTTACATGACTAACTTGACAAATCTATCTTACTAGATAACATTAGTAATCTAATTTACTAAAAACATTAAATTGAATTCAGATCAAGTATTACAGGTTATTCAAGATGAAAATATATCATTTATTGATTTTTGGTTTGTAGATATTTTTGGTGAACTTCATAATGTTGGAATGCCAAGCTATGCAATTGATAAAAATAATTTTGTAAGTGGTCTTGAAAAATTAGATGCAAGTTCAATTGTTGGATTCAAATCGGTAAATAACTCTGATATGATTTTAATGCCTGATCCAACCTCATTTAAAATTCTTCCAAATGATTATGATCCAGGTAACAGAAAAAATGCACGAATATTCTGTGATCTATATGATGGCAGTACAAACAAAGAGTCACGATATAATCGAGATTCTAGAGGAATCGCGCATAAGGCATCAGAGAAACTTGGTGAGTTTGGCTTTACTCATACTAATTGGGGACCTGAAATAGAATTTTTTGTATTTGATGCTATCAATGTTTATCCCTCACCTTATGGCGCAACCCACTCTGGCGGCGGTTCTGGATATTCTATAGAATCTAAAGAATCACCTTGGGCAAAAGGAAATGTGAGTACGGCAATAGATATCAAGGAAGGATATTATCCAGCACAACCAAAGGACACACTTGAAGGTTTTCGAAAAGATGTATGTGATGATTTATACAACTATTTTGGAATAAAAATTGAAGCTGAACATCATGAAGTAGCAACTTCTGGTCAATGTGAAATCAATTTAGTTTATGACGAAATGATTGCTATGGCAGATAATGTAATTGCAGTCAAAAATCTGATAAAAGTTAAAGCTAAAAGAAAAAATAAAGTTGCAACTTTTATGCCCAAACCAATTTTTGGTGATAATGCATCTGCAATGCATACACATCAAAGTTTATGGAAAGAAAATTCGAATGTAATGTATGATGAAGATGATGTAGTAGCACAAATGAGTCAAGTTGGAAGATATTACGTAGGTGGAATTTTGAGTCACGCATCAGCTTTATGTGCAATCTCAAATCCTACAACAAATTCTTACAAACGTCTTGTTCCTGGATTTGAAGCACCTGTCAATATTTGTTGGGGATTAGCAAATCGTTCTACTGCCATTAGGGTTCCAATGTATAATAGAAATCAAGAAAAAAGTAAGAGAATTGAATATCGTGTACCTGATCCAACTGCAAATATCTATCTTTTAGAGGCAGCATTATTGCTAGCAGGACTAGATGGAATCAAAAATAAGATTGATCCTGGTGATCCTGTTAAAGAAAATGTATACAAACTTTCTTTAGAAAAGAAACGAGAATATGATATTGGATCTCTACCAGTATCATTGAAAGGAGCACTTGATTCTTTAGCAAGTGATTCAAATTTCTTAGAGGAAGTTTTTACAAAAGATTTTCTTGATGCCTATTCAGAACTAAAATACAAAGAATATACTGCTTTTGCACAAACTCCTACAGCTTGGGAAGTTTCAATGTATGCAGATGCCTAATTAGCACAAATGTCGAAATCTTCTAAAAATCAATTATTTTTATTGGAAATGAGTAGAACGTTTTTAAAATCAGATTTATTTTTTCTAGTATGAAATTAAACTTTTTAATGTTATTTCTATTAATTGTTCCCAGTTTAGTAGGAATTGCATATGGTCATACAGTTGATTCTGTTGGAGAATATAGGGTGGAAATTGGCTGGATGAATGAACCAGTTGTTTCAGGAGAAACTAACGCAATTGAATTCTATGTTAGTCCACTAGAACCTGGTTTAGAACTTGAAGATCAAGTATTTCAAAATGGAGTTTTAGATTTGAAAAAAACAGTAAAAATCAAACTAATCTATAAAGATCAAAGTATTACACTTCCTTTATCTCCTGATCATAACATTCCAGGAAAGTATCATGCTTTTGTCAATCCAACTGTTTCTGGATTCTATCAGGCAAATATTTTGGGAACAATTGAGAATACTACAATTAGCTTATCAATGCATCCACCAAAAGTTGCTGAACGTTCTTACATTGAATTTCCTGAACCATCTGATCTTACAGTAACACAAATGATTGATGGGCATACTGCATTGATTGAGGATGTTAGTAATCTGAAAAAATCAGTGGATGATCTCGAAAAAACACAACTAAATAATGTTGGATATGCTGGTATTGGAGTTGGAGTTATTGGAATTATCATTGCAGTAATCGCACTTGTAAAATCTAAGAACTAACTAGAATTTGATATATTGTCATGTTTTTTAAAAGAATGTTTTAGTAATATTGGTCCAATAAATATCGTGCCCAATATTACAAAAATTAGTGTAGAGAAAACACTATCGGAAATAATTCCATAAGCCAATCCCAACCCTGCAGTAATAAATGCAATTTCTCCTCTAACAATCATTCCATATCCTATTCTCAAACCTTTATTCTTATTTTTGAGTAGTATGATCGCTGGAATTCCGGAACCTAAAATTTTACTAATAATTGCAATTATCAAAATTACAAAAAATAAGACTATATCTACATTCAAAATATTAGAGATATCTACATGTGCACCCATTATTGCAAAGAAAAATGGCGCAAAAATAATTTGTAATTCTCCCACAAATTCTCTAACTGGTCTTACTAACTTTGAACCTGCAAGTCCCATTCCTGCTGCAAATGCTCCTACAATAGGATTTA
>JAOUAY010000190.1 GCA_029860565.1 Candidatus Nitrosopumilus sp. | reverse complement strand
AAAAACAAATCCACTTGAAGATTATCCTGAATCTTAGAATTTACATGACTAACTTGACAAATCTATCTTACTAGATAACATTAGTAATCTAATTTACTAAAAACATTAAATTGAATTCAGATCAAGTGTTACAGATTATTCAAGATGAAAATATATCATTTATTGATTTTTGGTTTGTAGATATTTTTGGTGAACTTCATAATGTTGGAATGCCAAGCTATGCAATTGATAAAAATAGTTTTGTAAGTGGTCTTGAAAAATTAGATGCAAGTTCAATTGTTGGATTCAAATCGGTAAATGATTCTGATATGATTTTAATGCCTGATCCAACCTCATTTAAAATTCTTCCAAATGATTATGATCCAGGAAATAGAAAGAATGCAAGAATATTTTGTGATCTATATGATGGTAGTACAAACAAAGAATCACGATACAATCGTGATTCTAGAGGAATAGCACATAAGGCATCAGAGAAACTTAGTGAGTTTGGTTTTACCCATACTAATTGGGGACCAGAAATAGAATTTTTTGTATTTGATGCTATCAGTGTTTATCCCTCACCTTATGGTGCAACCCATTCTGGTGGTGGTTCTGGATATTCAATAGAATCTAAAGAATCACCTTGGGCAAAAGGAAACGTAAGTACTGCAATAAATATCAAGGAAGGATATTATCCAGCTCAACCAAAAGATACACTTGAAGGTTTTAGAAAAGATGTATGTGATGATCTGTATAATTATTTTGGAATAAAAATTGAAGCTGAACATCATGAAGTAGCAACTTCTGGTCAATGTGAGATTAATTTGGTTTATGATGAAATGATTGCTATGGCAGATAATGTAATCGCTGTTAAAAATTTGGTGAAGGTTAAAGCTAAAAGAAAAAATAAAGTTGCAACTTTTATGCCCAAACCGATTTTTGGTGATAATGCATCTGCAATGCATACACATCAAAGTTTATGGAAAGAAAATTCGAATGCAATGTATGATAAAAATGATCAAGTAGCACAAATGAGTCAAGTTGGAAGATATTACGTAGGTGGAATTTTGAACCATGCGTCAGCTTTATGTGCAATCTCAAATCCTACAACAAATTCTTACAAACGTCTTGTTCCTGGATTTGAAGCACCTGTCAATGTTTGTTGGGGATTAGCAAATCGTTCTACTGCTATTAGGGTTCCAATGTATAATAGAAATCAAGAAAAAAGTAAGAGAATTGAGTATCGTGTACCTGATCCAACTGCAAATATCTATCTTTTAGAGGCAGCATTATTGCTAGCAGGACTGGATGGAATCAAAAATAAGATTGATCCTGGTGATCCTGTTAAAGAAAATGTATACAAGCTTTCTTCAGAAAAGAAACGAGAATATAATATTGGATCTCTTCCAGTATCATTGAAAGGTGCACTTGATTCTTTAACAAGTGATTCAAATTTCTTAGAGGAAATTTTTACAAAAGACTTTCTTGATGCATATTCGGAACTAAAATACAAAGAATATACTGCTTTTGCACAAACTCCTACAACTTGGGAAGTTTCAATGTATGCTGATGCCTAATTGGTCCAAATGTCAAAATCTTCTAAAAACCAATTATTTTTATTGGAAATGAGTAGAACGTTTTTAAAATCAGATTTATTTTTTTAAATATGAAATTAAGCTTCTCAATGTTATTTCTGTTAATTGTTCCCAGTTTAGTAGGAATTGTATATGGTCATACAGTTGATTCTGTTGGAGAATATAGGGTGGAAATTGGCTGGATGAATGAACCAGTTGTTTCAGGAGAAACTAACGCAATTGAATTCTATGTTAGTCCACTAGAACCTGGTTTAGAACTTGAAGATCAAATATTTCAAAATGGAGTTTTAGGTTTGAAAAAAACAGTAAAAATTAAACTAATCTATAAAGACCAAAGTATTACACTTCCTTTATCTCCTGATCATAACATTCCAGGAAAGTATCATGCTTTTATTAATCCAACTGTTTCTGGATTCTATCAAGCAAATATTTTGGGAACAATTGAAGACACTACAATTAGCTTATCAATGCATCCACCAAAAGTTGCTGAACGTTCTTACATTGAATTCCCTGAACCATCTGATCTTACAATAACACAAATGATTGATGGGCATACTGCATTGATTGAGGATGTTAGTAATCTGAAAAAATCAGTGGACGATCTCGAAAAAACACAACTAAATAATGTTGGATATGCTGGTATTGGAGTTGGAGTTATTGGAATTATCATTGCAGTAATCGCACTTGTAAAATCTAAAAACTAACTAGAATTTGATATTTTATCATGTTTTTTAAAAGAATGTTTTAGTAATATTGGTCCAATGAATATCGTGCCCAATATTACAAAAATTAGTGTAGAAAAAATATTATCAGAAATAATTCCATAAGCCAATCCTAACCCTGCAGTAATAAATGCAATTTCTCCTCTAACAATCATTCCATATCCTATTCTCAAACCTTTATTCTTATTTTTGAGTAGTATGATAGCTGGAATTCCGGAACCTAAAATTTTACTAATAATTGCAATTATCAAAATTACAAAAAATAAGACTATATCTACATTCAAAATATTGGAGATATCTACATGTGCTCCCATTATTGCAAAGAAAAATGGCGCAAAAATAATTTGTAATTCTCCCACAAATTCTCTAACTGGTCTTACTAACTTTGAACCTGCAAGTCCCATTCCTGCTGCAAATGCTCCTACAATAGGATTTA
>JAOUAY010000188.1 GCA_029860565.1 Candidatus Nitrosopumilus sp. | reverse complement strand
TGTTCCTTTGTTTACCTGTCCTGAAATGGTGAGTTTACTTTCTCCATCAGCGAAAACTTTCAATGTTGTTTTTAGATATTTTGCTTGTAGTTTTTTTGCAATCTTTCTTGCTAAATTTTTAGAAGTAAGGCTTCCAATAACAAAATAATCACTCATCAACAATAATGGAATTTATTTTTCTTATTAGTATTATTTTTTTATAATCCCAAGTAAACAGAAGATACAACATCATAGTAAACATTCAGTCTCAATTTGGTTTCAAAAATTATCTTTCCTGTACTATTTTCTATCTTTCGGGTGCAATATTCCGACATTACCGAATTGATATCTATCTTTCCGGGGAGCCAAAATGATTTTTCCGAAATGATTCTGTATTGATCCGGATTGATATTTCCGAAACTCTCGAAACTTTGTCAATATTTTCCGAAACTTTTGATCGCTATTCTATTGATCCTGTTATCAATCCGGTGATTTTGTCAAAATTTTACTGATATTTTCCGAAAGTTTTCCGAAACTAGCTTATTTTTTCTTTTTTTGTCAACTAAAAAAATTATATTCTTTTAACAAAAATTAATCTCTCTAAAAGTAGTGGCAAGACGTTACAGATCACCAATCAGTTATCATTTACGAGAAATCCCAGTAAAACAGATCAAAGTATGGAAGGATGCACAGGCAAGAAAACTTGACAGAGTAGGAATTGCAGAACTTGCACGGTCCATCAAAAACGAAGGACTTCAAAATCCACCGATGGTCCAAAAAGAATCAAAAGACTCATACCTTTTGATGTCTGGCCAGAGAAGGCTTGCAGCCCTGAAAAGACTGAGGGCAAAAAAGATACCCGTACTGTTACTCACCCAGGGTACAAAATATGACTTGAAAGATGCAAAGGCTGCATCAGTAATTGAGAACCTTCATCGAAACAAAATGAGTGTCAAGGATGTGGCAGCAGCAAGCGTATTTCTGACAGAATCAGTCGGAAAAAACAAGGCTGCACAATCCCTAGGAATCTCACAGCAAACCCTCAGGAAATACCTTGGATTTGCAGCAGTGCCTGACAAATTAAAGGAATACGTTCCAAGGGAAATGTCACGAGATGATGCCACCAAATTATATCAAACCATTCCAAACATCTCAAAGGCAGTACAAATTGCAGAGAGGATAACCCCACTTGATCAAAGACTTCGCAAGCAATATCTTCGTACTCTTGCAAAAAACCCAAACTCATCTCACAACAAGCTGCTCAAAAAGGCAAAGTCAGGATTGCTGCAACAGAGAATCACAGTTGAGATAAACAAGAGCAACGCAAGAAAGCTGCAAAGACTTGCTACAAAAAATGATTTGGAAGTGACAGATATGGCAGAGAGGATAATGTATGACTATCTGAAGAAAAAATAATACAATATTTTAAATAAAAAATAATCTGAAATTGGAAGAAAAGATTTTTGGAATTATGACCTTTCAACAAAATATTGATTGGTGCAGGATACAAGACAGATGAAGTTTTTTTAGGATCTAAATAAGTTTGGTTCCGCATCTGGAACAATAGTTTCCATCAGAAGGTAACTCACACGCTGGGCAAACCTTTGTTTTCAGTCCTCTTTGTTTGAATTTTACAAATCTTAGAAATGGTAGAAAAATGATTGGTAAAAAGAAAAAATAGATTCCAATTGACCAAAGAAAAAATGATATTCCAAGTGCTGCAGCTATAATGATAATGGTAAGAGGCCAGCCTTCTCTAATCATTATGGTTCTACAATCAAGACTGGACGTTTTGCCGCTTCAAGTATTTTTCTTGAAACGCTACCCAGTTGCAAAAACCCCTTAATTCCTGGGACTTTTCTTCGTTTGGCCATTACTATCAGATCGACATTATGATTTTTTGAAAATTTCATAATTTCGTCCTCAGGTATACCTATTATCACTTTGTAATTGGCGTTAATGCTTTTAGATTTGCAGATTTTAATACGGTTTTCTAACTCATCTTCCATGCCTTTTTTCATTACGTTAATCGCATCTTTTGATTTTGATTGGATTTCCCTTCGTTCAGTTGATGTAAATACAAGTTTTGGCGGATCTGAAAAAGGCTCAATTACATGTAAAATATTGATTGTTGCTCCCGTTATCTTTGCAATGTGAATTGCATCACTTAATGCCTTGTCTCCTGCCAGAGTGCCTGCATGGGGAACAAGAATATTTTTGATATGCATTGGAGTCAGCTTCAATATCAGTCAACATCCATTCTAAATTTAGGATTAAAATGGTTTCTGTCAGAAATTGTTTCATTACAACACATGTTAACAAACAGAGTATATCCTAAGAACAATGTTCAAAATTCTATCTGAATGTTAACTTAATTCAAACACCCGTGTTTTCATCTTCAGGCGAAACCGCTACATTTGAAATCTATACAGCAGGAAGAGTAATCTAATTCTCTCGTTATTGAGAATCATATCCTGTCTTTAAATCTAAAAATTCTCAAAATATTGCACTTGAGAAAATTAATTTGGATTATGTTTGCAGCATTAATGATAATAATTCCATTACAATCAATCGCATTTGCCCAGTCAACTTATGACATTAACATCCCTTCTGGTTCTGCTGACAAGGATTCCTCGTTTCACTGGTCAAGTGAGAAAGATGGCGACACCTCAGGATTTATCGAGATCATAGTAAATGATACGGTTTTTTGGAAAAATGGAGACATGGCTACCCATACTGTTACTTCTGGAACCCCTCTAA
>JAOUAY010000040.1 GCA_029860565.1 Candidatus Nitrosopumilus sp. | reverse complement strand
CTTTTCCTCCAACATCTACTGTTGCAGTACTTGGAATGTAGCATCCCTCTGCTGTGTCCTCACAACCTGGTGCGCCAGAACCTTGGGCAGCCTCGATTGTGACTTCTGAATGATCTGCAAAAGCAGCCGGTGTCATAGTTAGTAGACCAATTACAGCTACTGATAGAACTGAGAATGTCATAATCTGTGTCATTATTTTCATTAAAAATTAATATTCAAAGTAATTATAAAAAACTTTTTAGGCGTTCTGGAAAGGATTGTTCAGATGGAGTCTTGTATACTCTTCAGAAGAGTAAATTTTTTCTCTTCTGCTAATTGTTTTAAGTTATTTGTTTATTCAAACTTTGATCTTTTATGAAAAGAAAAGTCATAAACTGATTGGCAAATGATTTTTTTTCTTTGAGTTTAACTGCATTGATGAGTATTTCAATTTCAGAGTACAACACAGACAACACAAGCCAGCATAATATATGTACTAAGAATATATGATATGAAATAAGTCAACTGAATTAGGCGATACCCTTGTCAAAAATTAAAGAAAAATTTACAGAATTAGAGGCTAAAAATGAAAAGGCATTGATTGCATACATTATGGCAGGATTTCCAAATGAGAAATCCACACTCATAACGGTAAAAGGATTGGTAAAGGGGGGAGTAGATATCATAGAATTAGGATTTCCATTTTCAGATCCTCTAGCTGATGGCCCAGTAATTCAAAATGCAAGTACTATATCACTTGAGAAAGGAACTAAAATTAATAATTTTTTCAACATTGTAAAAAAAATTAGAAAAGAAACAGACATTCCACTGATATTGATGACATATACCAATATTTTGTATCATAAAGGATATTCAAAATTTATTTCAGATGCTAAAAAAGCAGGAATAGATGGTTTTATCCTCCCAGACATGTCCATAGAAGAATCTAAAGAATACATTCAAGCAGCCAAAAATAAGGCAGATACTATTTTTCTCATTTCTCCAAACACCAGTAAAACCAGGATACAAAAAATTGCAAAAGCATCTACAGGGTTCTTGTATCTTGTAGCTGTTTTTGGTACAACTGGAGTCAAAACAGGAATTAAAAAATACACCTTAAATGCAATCAAAGAGGTGAAAAATCAAACTAAAGGAAAAATTCCAGTAGGAATAGGATTTGGAGTTTCAACTCCAGACGATGTTAAAACATATGTTAAAGCTGGAGCAGATGCAGTGATTGTAGGAAGTGCATATTTGAAATTAATTGAGAAAACATCTCAAAATCAACTTGAATCAAAAATTACATCGTTTACAAAAAGCCTCAAAAAACAAACAAGACTCTAAAGAGCAAACAAAACCGGCTAAGAGTGGCGGTCAAATATTCAAACTTCCATGGATGGAAAAACTCTATTTCAGTTATGGCCGCCAAACTAGAGGTTCTCATGGTATAATACACTGTGAAGAATAAAAGATAGACTGTAGAAACATCTAAAATCTATTTGAAAAATTAAAAAATTATTTACAATTGTAAAGATTGTAATTATCGAAATATGGAAAACTTAGAGTGAGTCAACAGCAAGGTGGAGAAAACACCAATACTCAAAATGCCTAATACTAAAAATCCAAATTCAGGAATTACCTGAGTGCCCATAATTTTTATCTCTTCAGAATGTAAGGGAATTGGAATTATCAATTTTGTTCCAGTAGAAGTTTCATCCACCTCAAAATCAACACTCACACCATCCACCCAAACAACATTTGGATTTTGGATTAATTCTGTAGGCAGTACAAAAGTAATACTTCCACTTTTGGTGTCACCAGAAATGTTAAAGGTTAAGCTTTTTTCATCAGGATTAATGAGAACATCTTTTTGTAAATTCGTATCAAGAATATATTTTACTTCAAATCCTACACCATCATCACTATATCCAGAACCAACATTGTTAATGGATTGAACACTACCAGGATTAACCACGACATGAACTACTCCATCCATCCAAGGATGCAGACTACAATAATAGGGAAAATCACCAAGATCATTAAACTGCTTAGAGTAAGATTTCCCTGCAGTGAAAAAACCACTATCAAAAATACCGTCTTCCTCAAATATGCCATCTGCAGTTGTAGGCGGGATGCCAGATGTTACAGTATGAAATGCAGTATCTGCATTAGACCAAGTAACAGAATCACCAGGATAAACAGTAATGATTCCAGTAGTCATTCCAGTTGATTTTTCAGACCAAAAAAAAGGAGCATTAATGTCTGACGCACCAGTTGGGATTAAAATTTCATAAGTCTCTGCAAATGCAAGAGTGGTAGAACCCAAAATGATTGCTGCAAACAAGGGTAAAACAAAAAGAACAGATGTCATATCAAAACAAGATCATGTGTTCTATTTCAATTGATCATGATCGACAAAACATACAAAAACCAGATATTCATTTCATTAATGTGCAGACGAAGTTCATTTTTGTCACGGGTGGTGTGATGTCTGGCCTTGGAAAAGGCGTAACTAGTTCCTCAATTGCAAAATTATTACAATTATCAAATCAAAGGGTATCTTGTATCAAAATTGATCCATATCTCAACTACGATGCAGGAACAATGAATCCAACAGCTCACGGAGAAGTCTTTGTCACAGATGACGGAGGTGAATGTGATATGGATATTGGAAATTATGAAAGATTCCTAAACCAAGATATTCCAAAGAGCCACAATATTACAACTGCTCAAGTGTATTCATCAGTAATTGATGCAGAAAGAAAAGGAGAATACTTGGGCGCATGTGTTCAGATAATTCCCCATGTTACAGATGAGATTAAAAACAGAATCAGAAGAATTGCAGAGGATGAGAAATTAGACTTTTTGATAGTAGAGTGTGGCGGAACCGTGGGAGATATTGAATCACTGCCATTTCTTGAAGCACTAAGACAAATGAAAGTAGAAGAAGGTCCACAAGGGGTAATATTTGTCCATGTTACTTTAGCACCATCCCTTGACGTGGTAGGAGAGCAGAAAACAAAACCAACGCAGCACAGCGCTCAAGAATTGAGAAGAATAGGAATTCAGCCAGACTTTTTAGCAGTAAGATGTACTTTGCCATTAGAAGAAAAAACAAAGCAAAAGATTGCAATGTTTACAAACGTAACTGCAAAAGATGTTTTATCATGTCATGATGCAAATTCAATTTTTGAGGTACCAGAGATGTTATACGACCAAGGAATAATGGATTCTATATTTACAAAGTTTGGTAAAGTTGGAATGCTCAATGCTTCAGCCAACTGGGATAAATGGAATGAAATCGCACAAAGTATGGTAAACCACGAAGATCAGAAAGTAAAAATTGCAATGGTTGGAAAATATGTCACACTTGCAGATAGTTATGTCAGTGTAAATCATGCACTAAAACATGCAGGAGCACAAATAGGAAAATCAATTGACATAGACTGGATAGATTCTGAATCAATTGTAGATTACAGCATTTTATCAAATTATGATGGAATTTTGGTTCCAGGAGGTTTTGGCACCAGAGGATCAGAAGGAATCATCCAAACTGCAAATTACACAAGAGAGAAAAACATACCATATCTCGGAATATGTTTTGGATTTCAGCTAGCTGCAATAGCATTTGGCAGAAATGTTTTGAATTTAGAAGATAGTAATTCAACTGAAATTAAAACAGATGCAAAAAATCCAATTGTAGATTTACTTCCAGAACAAAAAGAGGTCTCAGATATGGGTGGCTCACTAAGACTAGGAGCAAACAGAATAATGATTAAAGAAAATACAAAAGCGCGGAAAATATACAATTCAGGAATAATAAGTAAACGTCACCGACACAGATATGAAATTAACAAAGAATACATCCCACAATTTGAGAATAAAGGATTGATATTCTCAGCAGATAGCGATAATGGAAAAAGAATGGAAATACTTGAGATTCCTAGTCACAAATTCTATCTGGGAGTGCAATTTCATCCAGAATTTAACAGCAGGCCAGGATTTCCAGAAGAAGTATTTACAGCATTTATCAAAGCTGCATCTGAGAAATAATTGTTTAATTAAAAATAAAACTACTCTATCTTTGAAATTTCGTAGATTTTTTGTCTGGCATCCCGAATGGATATTTTCTTTTTGACATAGCCTTTCTTCAATAAATGACTTAATGCCAATCGAACTGTTCTAGCAGGAAGTAATGTTTTGTTTGCCAAGTCTTTTTGGGTTAATGCCCCCTCATACTCTAATGTCTTCAAAAGTAGTTTAGAACTTGGAGGCATGCTAAGCAATTCTTCAGCAAGATGTACCTTTTTTGCAAGAGCAGAAATTGCAGTAGAGTTTTTTTTGAGACGAATTATTTTTGCAGGAGGGAAAAATTGAGTACATTCTACAGTGTTATCCACCTTGTATCTATCAAGACCATCCAAGACTGCTTCACAGTGAAGTCTTGCAGAAATATCATCAATTTCAATTGAACTAGAATTAGAAACAATGATTGGTCTTCTTGTCACATCAAGAGAATTTACAGAAATTATTTCAAACACAGCAGAATCCTGAAACAAGACCGGACCACCAGCTGACATAGAATATGCAGATGACCCAATCGGAGTAGACACAATAATTCCATCGCTGTTATCGTGCCACACCTCTTCTCCGTTAACTCGTAGTGTATGCTCCATTAACATTGCACTCTTTGATGAAAACACCGCAACATCGTTGAGTACGGGATAGACATTTTTTCCATCAATTTTTACACCGAGTCTCGGAACTTCTTCAATCGTGTATTTTTGTTTCTTTAGTACATTGACATAAGACGCAAATTCTTTGAGATCAATCTGAGCCAAAAATCCACTAGCCTCACCTTCACTGATTCCCAAAATAGGCAAAGTGGAATCAAATGTTCTATGAAAGTAATTTCGGACACCTTTATCTCCACCCAAAACAATAACACAATCAGCCTGTCTACTAGTAGATTTTGTAATTGAGAAAGATGTGATGTTAGCATCATCTAAAATTTTTTTAATCATTTTTACAGCAAATTCTGTAGTTCCAGAACCGTAAATGCCAATTATCATGTTATTTGTATGATAAAAGCATCTGATAATAAAACATTAGATCATCCCATTACTAAAGACAAAAGAGCCATATCTCATATCAAAACTTGCATGAATTGAAATTAAATCAGTGAACAGGCATTTTGATCACAATAATACGTCTTAATTTATTTTTTCATCTCAATTTCAGGTCACATATTTATACAAAATAGTATCTAATTGTTTAATTTTATAGCAAAAAATTTAATGATTATAAATAAATTCCCGGATTTCACTTAAATATGTATTCAACATATTGATGTATTGCAAACTGCATATATTTTAATCAATTGTGAATTAGGAAAAGAAGAAATCATACTAGATTCTCTAAAACACATGGAATCCGTAAAAGAAGTTCATGGAACATTTGGCGCATATGATATTATTGCAAAGATAGAAAATTCAGACAGAGACAAGCTCAGAGAAACGATTACCTGGAATATAAGAAAACTACAGCATGTACGTTCTACTCTTGCATTGATGGGTATTGAGGGACAGAGTTAGGAGGACAAACAATGGAAAAGGCATACGTTCTAATTGTAAATGAATCTGGAAAAGAAGATTCTGTAATTTCAAATCTAAAGAATATTCCAAGTATTACAAATGCATTTGGTACGTTTGGATCATATGATATCTTAACTAAACTAGAATCATCAAATGAACAAAATATTCAGCGTGTTATTTCAAATGAAATACGAAAAATTTCAAACATCCGAGCTACTTTGACATTACTGGTAGATAATAAACCTGGAATTTTAAAAACAAGTAAAGTTGAACGTGAAGTATTAGATGAATATATGGCTCAAGCCTTTGTTACAATTCATTGTTTAAAGTCTGATGAATCAAAGATAATGCAAAACTTGGAAGAAATTCCAGAAGTTATAGAAGCTGATATGCTAGTCGGTAACTATGAAATAATATGTAAGATTGCAGCTCCTACATATAATGATATTTCTGAAATTATTAGTAAAAGAATTAGAAAAATACCTGGAATAAAATCGACAATAACAATCAACATAATAAATAATCAAGGATTTACCAGATAATAATTATTTTCTAGGTAAAGTCCATTACTTCGGCATTTTCAATTCTTAGCCTAAATCTCTCTTTGAATTCTTCTTGGTATTTTTCTTGGAGTTTCTTTTCTTCTTCTATGAATGCTTTCTTGAGTATACTTGGTTATGATGATCATTGAATTCATTGCATCTTGTGGAAAGCCTTAAAATCTATTTGAAATGTCTGAAATTTTTAAACAATTCAAAAGGAATTCAATAATCAAAGTTATTTTCAACATTCCTTGCAATACTGTAATGTACGATGATCTTCATCAAAAAATCACAAATTTAGAAAAAAACATTTTACAAATAGAAGGTAACATGGTAGAATTTGAGAGGCTGAAATATGAAGACGGAATTAAAAAATCAATCCAACAACTAGAATCAGATTTAAAATATCTCAGCATCCTTGCAAACGGAGCCCCAATTGATAAAAAGGAAGACCAAAGGATCATGGATTTTTTGAGAATTCACTACGATAATTTACAAAAATTCTCGATTCCAGCATGATTTTATGTTAGAATAAATAATATAGTTTTAATTTAGAACTTTCAAAGTCTTTTTTTAGATCTCAATTTCAAATAATCATATGAAACAAAAAAATGATCAACCATGCAAAAACAATTATTGAAATTATAAAATATTATTAAAAAAATAATGAACAAAATAATAATATGCTACAAATCTCTGAACTTTACTAAATTATAAAAATAAGAGGCATTATTCTGAATAGTTCCTCTTCGTGGAATTTTTTGTAAACCTACATTTTTAGATTCAAGTGCAGCTTGAGCTGCACCACCAGCAAAAGAAAGTGCCCACAAAAAGTCCTTTTCTTTGAGCATTGTGCAGCTAAATGCAGTACAAAAAATATCACCAACACCAGTGGTGTCATGAATTTGGCTATTTGGAAGTGTAATAGAATATACCTTATCCTTTACCAAAAGAGACACATCTGTTTTGTTAGTCAACAACACATATTCGATTCCTTTCTTTTGCAATGCTAACATCATCTCATCATGAGTTCCACTTACTAGATGCTTTGCCTCATCAGGATTTACTTTGATTGCATTGATACCAGATAGATCAAGGTTGGTATTTTTTAGAAAAATATTATTTTGTGAATCCTTTTGTCTTACAAATCCCTGGGGATCAACGAAGAGAAAGTTAGAATCATCTTTGATTTTTTTAAATGTGTCCTCAGAGAGTTCATGATATATGGGACTCACAATATGACCGTCAGCATTGATACCAGAATAGTCTATTGGGTCACACTCATTTTCTAGTTTAAGAGTTCTTTCTGAGCCAGTAATAGAGATAGTAAATTTGGTGGTATTTTTTTCAGATTCAGAATTTGTAAAATTAATCTTATGTTCAGTCAGATATTGCTTTGGAAAATCCGGACCAAATTTTGTAAATAAATCCACATCGAATTTGAATTGCCTTGCAGTAATTCCGCAATAGCTGGCGGCTCCACC
Organism: Candidatus Nitrosopumilus sp.; assembly: GCA_029860565.1. GTDB lineage: Archaea > Thermoproteota > Nitrososphaeria > Nitrososphaerales > Nitrosopumilaceae > Nitrosopumilus. Next base: position 1,015 of record JAOUAY010000040.1, on the reverse strand, counting down.
AATTTGTTCATAATTATTTCCATCAATAGTAATAGTATCTATAGCACAATGGGAAACAACGGCTAATTTCATTTTTCTTGATTAGAAACAGTATGGATTTAGTTTTTTGCATTGATTTTATCTACACAAATTTGGCAAAAAATATTGCCTTTGATTATTACCACTTCGACGCCAGATCTAAAGCAATTGTGACACAGACCACGCATGAGATATCATTTAAAATAATTCAATCCAGAATTAAAACATGTGGGGATTTTTCTTCTAATTTAAGTGAAAATTAGTCAATTTTTATGAGAATTACACAAGAATACATCTCAAAAAAAAATCCATTCACCAGTAGATTGAGAGGTGTAGACGAATGTATCGATAAAGATTAAAGAGTGAAAGCCTTTTCCTTAGGCACAGAGTTGTGATACTAACTAACGTCATAACGAAGGTTTGTTGTTGGAGAATTTTGAGGGTTCAAATTCAATTGGAAGTATAACGGGTATGGGGTTATAGTTAGTGGGTTGAATAAAAGACCCACGTGGAAAATTCTTTCAGTATAAAATTCCCTTCAAATTAATAATTGAATTTTTTAGGTTGTTTTAGGTTTATCATTTTGGATCAAGTCTACGGCGATTCACCAGCTAAATTGTGGATAAAAATGGATGCAGGTATAGGATTATAGAAAAAATTATTCTTGTTCATATACGATTAATGTCTGAATCAATTGAATATGTTTAATTTTTTGGATTTTCATCAAAACAGTTTGATCCAATGTTTTTACTTCAGAAGACTCTATTTTTACCAGCACATCAAACATACCAAAAACACCCTGAATTTCTTTAACAGATTCAATTCTCTTTAATTCATCAATGACGTGCTCTTCAAAACCCATATTGTAATTAATCAGCATATACACTACAGTCATAGGTTTTGATATCTCTTAATTTTTGAGATTATAGTTAATTTACAAATCATAACTTGTCATCTTATTCGTGCATAGATTTTTCCTTTAACTGATCTAGGTCTT
>JAOUAY010000187.1 GCA_029860565.1 Candidatus Nitrosopumilus sp. | reverse complement strand
AATATATTCTCTTATGTCTATTGTATGGTATGTTTTCCTTTAGGATGTCCCTAATTAAAAAAATCTTTATGATTATTTATTATCCTGAAAATAATTTTTATTTTTATAGCCTGAGCCTATAATGACAGAATAAATTCATAATTTTTATAAACACTAAAATTTGAATAATGAGGGATCAAATGCAATGTGTTCTATTTTAGGGTTATCCAGTCATCATGATGTTGCCCCGACTTTAGTTAAATCGTTAAAGAAAATGGAATATCGTGGATATGACAGTGTAGGTGTGGCGATTAAGAACGAGTCTGATATTTCAGTTAAGAAGGGAATTGGAAAAGTCAATACTGTGAATGACGATATGCATATGTCTGAATTATCTGGCAATATGGGTATTGGCCATACTAGATGGGCCACTCATGGTAAAGTGACGGTAGAAAATGCACATCCACATATGTGCAATACTGATTCTGTTGGTGTTGTACATAACGGTATAATTGAAAACTATGTTGAATTAAGACAAGATTTAGAAAAGAACCATGGTATTATTTTCAAAAGTTCTACTGATACTGAAGTAATACCCAATCTTTTACAAATCCACCTTGAAAAATCACATGATGTCAAAAGAGCGATAATGGATACAGTGCAAAAATTAGAGGGCCACTATGCATTTGTGGCACTTTTCAATACTGGTGAATTGGTAGGGGTTAGAAATCATGAACCGCTGATCTTAGGTATTGGAAGTAATGATTTATTGCTAACAAGTGATGTTGTTGGATTGCCTGAAAATATTTCCTCCGTAGTGTATCTTGAAAATACTCAATTTGTTATGATTAACAAACACAAGCATGAAATTTTTGATTTTGATGGAGAAATTGCACAATTTGTCGTCAAAACAATCCCAAAAAATTATCAAAATATATCCAAAGGAACATATGCGTATTTTACTGAAAAAGAAATCTTTGAACAACCTAAAACTATTCTTGTAGCTGGGGAAGAAGATGGTAATAATCTTAAAAAAATTGTGGAGTCTATTCGAGACTCAGACTATGTGTATGTTACAGGTAGCGGAACAAGCTACCATATAGCAGTTATTGCAAAATATCTTTTCTCGCGGTTTGCCGAAAAAAAAGTGGAACATGTTATGGCAAGCGAGATGAAGTATTCCTCTCGATATATACTCCCAAATTCTACTCTTTTTGCAATATCTCAAAGTGGAGAGAGTGCTGATATACTTGAATCTGTCTCTATAGGAAAAAAGAAAAATGCAAAGATCATCTCAATGGTAAACTCAAAAAATTCTGCACTTGCCCGTGATTCTGTATCTTCAATTGGACTTAACTGTGGTCCAGAAATTGGTGTTGCTGCAACAAAAAGCTTTACTTCACAAATGGCAATTTTGTATAAAATTGCCGATAAATTATGTGACGGGGGTCTTGCTATTGATTTTAAGATTATTTCTGATGCATATACTAAGATGTTATCAAACACATCTAAAATTCAAGAATTAGCAAAATCTATCAAACATATTGAAAATCTTTTTGTCATAGGTAGGGGAATACATTATCCAATTGCAAAAGAAGGGGCACTGAAGATTAAAGAAATAACGTATATTCATGCAGAAGGAATAGCTGGAGGCGAACTTAAACATGGGCCCCTTGCATTGATGGATTCATCAACATATGTCATCGTAATTAATCCTGATGATGATTCATATGTAGACAATACATCTAGTGTAAATGAAATAAAGTCCCGTGATGCAAAAGTGATTGGTATTTCTAACAAACCTGATCCTAACTATGACTATTGGATTCAAATTCCTACTATCCGTGAGGATCTTTATCCTCTAATTGAAATAATCCCCTTGCAACTTATTTCATATTATCTTGCTTTGGAGAGGGGAATAGATCCTGATTACCCAAAAAATCTTGCAAAGTCAGTCACTGTAAAATAATGCTGTTTAATATCAACCTGAATTCCGCTTTATCAAAATGTTACAATAATAAACAATGATGAAAATTAGGACATTTCTTGATGTGTTTTGCTTTGATACATATAATGAACCTGTTTCTTTTGAGATGATTAATGCTCGTTTAATCATCTTCTAGTTGTTTCTACACTGCTAGATTCTTGTCAGAGTGACACCAAAATAAATTATTTATTTAATGATATGTTCAATATTAAAAATTAATTCTGATTATCTTAAAGAATTTAACCAAGAGCATCTCAAGATAATCATGAAGGTACTTACACTGGATGACTTCGACCTCAAAGGTAAGACTGTATTTTTGAGGGTGGATATGAACTGCCCCATTGATCCTGACACTATGGAGATTTCTGGAACCAAACGAATCGAAGAGGCAATTGTGACTATAAAGGCATTAGATCAATCAAAACTTGTGATTGCGTCGCATCAAGGTAGAGTGGGTAATAATGACTATACAGGTATGGACAAACATGCAAAGGTACTGGAAAGAATGTTGAACAAAAAGATCAAGTATGTCGAAGATGTAATTGGACAAGCTGCTCAAAATGAGATAAAGAATTTGAAGGATGGTGAAATTTTACTTTTAGATAATCTGAGATTGTGTGCAGAGGAGAATTATGAATTCTCTCCAGAAGATGCTGCAAAGACAATCATGGTTTCTCGCTTATCCAAATTGTTTGATCTATGTGTGTTGGATTCATTCCCAAGTGCACACAGATCACATCCATCAATAGTAGGATTTCCACATGTTTTACCTGCATGTGCTGGAAGAATTGTGGAGAGGGAAGTGA
>JAOUAY010000186.1 GCA_029860565.1 Candidatus Nitrosopumilus sp. | reverse complement strand
GATAGCTTGTACATTCGTCTAATATTCATAGCAAGACTTTCTGATTTCTTACGTTCTCCGTGATTAACTAATACACGACGAAGTTTTGGTCTTAGTCTTTGTACAAATGACATTAACTGATTGTAATCACTGTGGCCACTAAAACCATCAAGTTTTTCAACACCACAGTTAATTGAAACAACTTCAACTTTACCTTCTTTTCCCAACATAGTTACTTGTTTTGAACCATCAAGAACTCTTCTTCCCATGGTTCCATTTACCTGATAGGAAACAAACAGCACTTTGTTCTTTTTATCAGGCGCTATATTTTTGAAGTATTCTAAAACAGGTCCACCTTCCAACATTCCAGATGTTGCTAAAATAATACATGGTGAATTATCCCTCATTGGCTCTTCTCGAGCATCTGCATGTTCAATGTTTGTAAAGTATTCAGAATCAAATGGATTATCATCTGTTTCTAGAATCTTTTGTTTAAGTTCTCGTGCAAGATATTCAGGATATGATTCGTGTATTGCTGATGCCTCAGAGATCATTCCTTCTGTAAAGACTGGTGCTTCAACCATTTCTCCTGATTTCATATAATGATCAATAACCATCATAATTTCTTGTGCACGTCCAACAGCTGGTATAGGTATCAAAACCTTACCTCCATCTGCTAAAGTATTATTTACTGCATTAATGAAAGATGATTCTACTTCTTGTCGGGTTGGCTGAATATCTTCCTTAAGACCATAGGTACTTTCAATCAATAATGTTTCCACTCTTGGAAAATTCCAACTAGCAGCTTCAAACAAAATACTTTTTCCAAATTTAATATCACCAGAATAAACAAAATTATGATCGCCATTTCCGATATGAAAGTGACATAAAGCAGAGCCTAGAATGTGACCAGCATTTGCAAAAACTAGCTTGATGTCGGGTGAAATATCAGTCACAGTTCCATAGGGCAAAGTAATTGCCTGTCTCATAACTTGTTTAACATCTCGTTCAGCATAAATTGGAGTTCTGCCTTGGGCAGATGCAACTTTGATTGCATCTAATTGAATCAAATTCATCATTGGTAAAGTTGGCTCAGTACAATAGATTGGGCCTTTGTATCCATATTTGCATAGTGCAGGTAAGAATCCAGTATGATCCAGGTGTGCATGCCCAATAACTATGGCATCAAGTTCATCTAGTGTTATATTTAGAGAATCTAGCCTTGGAAATGCATCCATTGGAGAACGTGCACCAGGATTAAGTCCACAATCAATTAAGATCTTACTTTCTGGTGTAGATAGTAACATTGAAGATCTTCCTACCTGACCAAATCCACCAAGAGTATGGAGAGATACTTCAGTTCTTTGAGATAATCGTGGTCTGAAAATTTCATCACCTACTTGTTTAAGCTGTTTACTTCTCTCAGAAGAAGCTTGTTTCAGAGTTGCATTAATTGTTTGAATCGTGCGTGAAGGTATAGTGGTGGATTTTCTGATACGTAATCTCCAACCTATCTTCTCAGTAACTTCAACATGATTGAATTCTTTTGCATTTCTTTGTAATAACCAAGGTCTTTTTGCTTCAACTGATACTTCACCAGTAGTGGTATCAAAAATAGTTCCTTGTAAATCCGCTTCTTTTGGAACACATTCCGCTAAGATTTTTCTAGCTTCAGATTCAGGTTTTCTAATTGATTCATCAGTTCTGACAACAATTCTTTTTTTAATTATGTTTACAAGATTTGATATTGTATCATTGTTTTCCATTAAATAACGAGGAGTATTTGTGTAAAGAGCAATTCTTGGTCCTTCATATTCTATTTTTGTAATACTTGCCTCTTTTGGTATACTTTGCAGTATGGTAGCCATTATATTCTGACCACTAGGAGGTAAATCTTTTTCTGATTGTTTTCTTTGCATTAAATCACTAAAGTTCGATGACGGCTTTCTTTTGTTCTTCAGTCAATAGACGGAAACCATCTTTGTCCATAATTGCGATGTTAATTCCATCGCCAGTACCAATGTTTCTAGTTATTGCGGCTTTAACAGCTCGTAAAGCTATTTGTTTTGCTTCTTCAATTGTAAGGTCCTCTCTATATTCTTCTTCAAGTAAACCATAAGCTACTGGTGAACCGCTACCAGTTGTAACATATGATTTCTCTTCAACTGAACCAAACATATCGACGTTAAATAATGAAGGGCCATTTACATCATAACCACCAAGCAAGATATCAGCCATGAATGGATAACCTCTATTTTGATGAAATATCAATGAACAAAGTCTTGCAAGTGAGTGAATTGAGATTGGCCCCTGTTTTTCAACTCTATGAAGATTAGAATGATAACGTAAAATATCAACAATATTTTGTGCATCTGCGACGCCTCCAGCCAAGGTTAATCCTGCATGTAAATCGATTTGTTGAATTTTCATGGTATTGTTATTTGCAATAAAATAGCCTGCACTGGCTCTCATATCGGCACATAATACGACACCGTCTTTAGCCTTGATACCTACAGTGGTAGTCCCATGCAAAATTTTTTCTTCAACGTTATTTGACAAAATACACCTATTAAGATAAAGTGAGTTGAATTTCTCCCTTTTAAATAACTTTTTGATCCCTTGAAATCATAAATAATGATAAAAAATCAAGATCGCATGGAATCACACACAATGGAACTACCTAGACAAATTGTTGTAGGTGAAAAGAACATTGATGACTTTGCAGAATTTCTTCATAATCTAACTAAACCAAAGAAAGTGTCATTAATTTCAGGAATTCATGTAAAAAGAATTCTTAAACAA
>JAOUAY010000185.1 GCA_029860565.1 Candidatus Nitrosopumilus sp. | reverse complement strand
CAAAATGTAAACGGACCCGACCGGATTCAGTCTTGTGAAGTGTTAGTTAGGTTCCAATAATCAAAGATTGGAGGAATCTGTTCATTCGGAAGCATTATTGAGAATCCTTATCTGTAATCTTTTGTTTTTGTTCGCCAATATCTTCATTTTCAGAGATTTCTTTTTTTGATTTGATGGTATTAATTTTGTAGAGTGTTTTCTTGCCTTTACTTATTTTAGAAAGCCATTTTTTGTAATTAAACACATCAAATGCTGCTTTTGAAGGGAGTCGGTTATTACCACATGCTTTTGGTTCAATGTCCTCAACACGTTTTCGCAGAAAGGGATCATTTTTTGCATCTTTTGATGCCTGAAGAGTAGCAGTCCAGATTCTAGATATTCTAGAATTTTGATCTCTGAGTGAACCAAGTATTATTCTACTTGCCCTATTGTTCGGTTTGGTTTTGTGTAAACAGATCCAATAAGATTCATCATCTTTCTTTGTATAGTAATAGTATCTACTTTGTTCAGGATATGTCCTATATCCTTTTTCAAGAAAATGGTACTCTAAACCATCAACTTCTGATTCATCAGGCTGCATAATTTTTGATTTAGAATCTAACTCATCGTTGTCAATGATTTTGGCAATTTCATTTTGCTTATCGATAAAATCTATAGTGTAATAATCATCACCATTAGATACATAATGGAGAATTAACCCGTCTGTTTCCAATTGTACCCAAGCAATGTAAGTATTGGTATCTTTATGAGAACCAAAGCTATCCAAAACTTCATCTTTTTTAGTGACTCGATAAATTCTTCCAAACCCACTTCTATCAACAAAGAATTGAAGGATTCGTTTTTGCCATTGATCAACGTCAATCATCAATACATTAAAAGAGCAGTTCAATATATGTATTGCCAAATATGGCGTAGTTCATAGCTATTAAGCTTAGTTTGTATGACAAATATGTCAATATATATATAATATTACAGTACATGTACCGTATGAATACCACACAAACAGAGCAGGAGGAAAGTAGTTTATTACCACTAAGCCGGATTTTCAACAGTCCAGGGTCAAAAGTTTTAGATTTTTTGTTGTCAAACCAAAACTTTGACTATTCAGAATCAGACATTGCAAAACTAACCAATGTTTCATCTAGAACTATACAAAGAATATTGCCATTCCTTTTAGAAGAAAAATTGGTTAGACGTACTAGAAAAAGTGGAAAGGCGTTTATGTACGAAGCTAATCTAGAATCACCTAGAATACAAGCGTTGTTGGATTACATAAAATCTTCACGAAAACAAATTCTACAACAAAATTTCTAGGATTTTTCAAATTTTGTTTTAATAATAGAGTTAATTTATTATCAATTTCAAAAAATAGAATAATTACAAACGGGCATAATGAATTGTAATTGAGAAATATGATAAATAATAAGAAAAATGCAGGGTTCGATAGTTTTTTAGATCATTCCATATCTGTAAAAACATGGGATGGTTCACATACACTAATGAGACAAATGAAGAGGATGATGGAGAATTAAAGAACATATCGCCAAAATTGGAACAAAATCTGGCAGAATTGGAGTGTGAAGAGGAAATTATGCAAGATAAAGAGGATTTTGGATGAGTACGAACAAACATGATGAGAGTATTAAGAGCAAAACATGGTGATGAAATAGCAAATAGAGTGCAAGTAGAGCAAACAAGAGAATTACAAGTAGACATCTAAATCAAAAGTCATTCATCTAACAAAAAGATATAATTTTTTCACAATTTATTGAAGTTTTAAATTTTAACAAACTCATTTCATACTTGTGATTGGTAATTTTTGAAGAATTCATTTTGATGTGCAATAATTCTTTAGTGCCCTTTTGTAAACAATATAACATGGGGAAAACCATTTTCATTAAAGAGATTATCACCATACTAAAAGAACCCAGACTTTGCCCTACTTGTCAAAAAGAAGATAAATTAGAAAAAGACATAGTTCGAGAAGAAAGATCCAATGGAAAAACAATTCTCTGTTCAAGGTGTGAAGCACTAATTGTAATTACAAATCATAATCTCAAAGAGGCGGAACTATCATCGTTTAAAGATGACATAATTATGCTAAAAGAACCCCACTTGATCAGAAAAGTAGGATACTAGTTTTCAGATTTTCCAAGTAGTTTTTGGATAACGTAACTTCGAACATTTGCAAATTCCCATTCTTTTAGATTTTCATTTCTGCATTCTTCTTTAATTATTAGTCCTGCCAAACCATTACTCCAAATATGTCGCTTTGTATCATAGACTTCAATAACTTTTCCATGTTTGGTAATTTTGATTGCACCATGACATCTCGCAATTACCTGCATTGCCACTCTTTGGTAGACTTTTTCAAAATTAACCATATTTTAAGAGAATTTCATCACGTCAAAAAGGTTCTGATTTTTCACATTGGATAATAATATACCATAGAAATTACAAAGAAAAGTGCTGATGATTAACCAACCTTCTAAGCTATAACTGATAGATGATGAGATTGCCGAATTATGAAGCATATTTTAAAATTTAATCACACATACAGACATCATAACAAGTAAGAAATTATTAGAATCCTCATAACCAGTTTAAGTAAGATGCCCATTAGATATAGATAATGGAAGAATTGCCTGAGAAATTTCCAGAGTACTCCATAATGTACAAAACACTGACAAAACAAATCAAAGCATTAAAACAAAAAAAAGAAAAAATGGAAGTTGAAGAAATCAAATTAAAGATTCAAAGATATGAAACAGAAAAAACAAGAATAGAAA
>JAOUAY010000184.1 GCA_029860565.1 Candidatus Nitrosopumilus sp. | reverse complement strand
TTATTTCCGGAGTCCAATGACAATCAAGCAAAATGGAATTCAGAAAAGAACTAAAAGTTTGAGATATTCATAAAGATCTTGAATCTTAGATATTTGAGAAATAAAAGCAAAATTATTCTTTATCCACATGTAAAATAATATTCTCAAGTTCCAAAGGAAAATCTATCAGGTAATCAGGATGCTCTTTGTCAAGTGCAGCTTTAGTGTTATATCCCCAACTTACTGCAATTGTATTAATTCCAACTTTTTTGCCAGCTTCAATATCACGTACTTCATCTCCAACAAAGTATACTACAGATTTGTCGAATTTCATATCTTTGATAATTTTAGAAATTGTTTTGTCTTTACCAAAAACTTTCTTTGCAGTATAAAAGAAATCAAATTGATCCAGATTATTTGCATGAAGGAATTTTTTCACATTTTCTTCAATATTTGTTGTAACAATTCCTATTTGACAACCATTTTTCTTGAGAAGTTTCAGCATAGGAAGCAGATCCACAGAGGGAGACAAGAATGCAATATTGGAATTAATTTCTCGCCTTACCTTTCTAATCACAAAAGGGAGTTTGAAGATAGATATCCCAAGATGTTTTAGAATTTCTCTAGGTCTTCGCCCACGAAGATATTCAATATCCTCATCACAAATCCTCCTAAATCCAAATTCATCAGAAAGATCATTCATTATAGATATTATAGAATTCAAAGTATCAGCAATTGTTCCATCAAAATCAAATATCACTACAGGTTTTTGCAATTTCTAAACACTTGTCTTTACTCATGAATATATGTCAAAACATTTCAAGAATATAATCCCAATTTTTTCATGATTTTCATGGATAGTTTAATTGAATGTATTTTCACTCCACGACATGTAGATAATTTAATAGAATTTTACCTCAGTACACATCTAAGATATGATTAAAATTTTCATGCAGATCTAAATGCAAAATTAGGTAAATTTTCAGGATTAACTTTTCTGCGAAAAAATAGAAATTATTTAGATTGATTATCTATGTAAATTGCCTTCAAGATGTCAGTTTTACTAATGACTCCACCTAATTTACCATTAATTTTAACTCCCATTCCATTAATTCTGTTTTGAACCATTGCCCTACATGCAACAACAAGGTCTTCTTCAAAGTCTACAGATTTAAAATTTTTAGTCATTACATCCTTTGCCTTGATAGTGTTTCCAAAACCAGAATCAGAAAGAAAACCCTTTCTTGTAAAAACTACAGATATGGATTGATCAGCGTTATCCAATACGGAATCCAAATTCCCTTGTTCTAATGCAACGTGAAATAAATCACGAAATGTCAAAATTCCCTCAGGATCATTTTGTTCATTTTTTAAGAAAATTCTAGAAATTTTTTCTTCAATCATTTTGGATACAACATCACTAAGAAAATTATCAGAATTCATAGAAAGGTATGAAATTGTCATAATATCACCAACTTTGTGCATCCCAGCATGATTTTGAGCATAATGTTGAGCAATATCGGTTTTAGTAATAATTCCGATTAGACCATCTTTGTTTGAAGTGACTCCCAATGAGCCAATTCCTTTTTCAAGCATTATTTCAACACATCCTTTGATATTGACAGAATCAAGGACAGATGTGATTTTATTCATTATTTGAGATACAGGAACATCATCAAGATTCTTTTCAGTATCATCATTTAATAAAAATAAGCCAATGTCTTTTTCAGTAATAATTCCTACAGGTAAATTTTCGTCAGTGACAATCAGTCTACTAATATTGTGTTTTAAAAGTTCAGAAATAACATGAGATAGAGATGAGTTTTTTTCAGTTGTAAGTGGTTTTTTTAGAATTGAATTTAAATCAGACACAGACATACCTCAGATTATTTAATTAGATATACTGGAACTTTGGATTTTTGAAGGATATGATTTGAGACACTTCCAATCATATCACCTGAAGCAGAACCAGCACCAGTAGTACTCATAACGATGTGATCAAACTTTCCAGATTTTGCAGTATGTAATGTAACATGACTGGGAGAACCTCTCAAAAGTTTTGTGGAGAATTTGACATTCTTGTTTCCTGCACGTTTGGATGCTTTTTTCAGAACAATTTCTCCATCTTCTTTAAGTTGTTTATCAAACGCCTTTGTTCTAGGACCACCTTCTGAAACATGAGGAATAACATGAATGCAAGTTACGTGTCCATGTGTAAATCCTGCAAGAGTTATTGCCCTATCTAAAGCTTGAAAAGATTTTTTTGAGCCATCAACAGGCACTAGAATTTTATTAATATCCATTAAAAAAAATCAGAAAGAGCTACATATTAAGAGTAAAACTGATTTTCAATAAAGGAATTAAACCCATGAAATTAATTGTTAGATTACAATAAAAAATTCTCGGAATAAAATGCAAAATCCATTCAGTAAAAAAAATAATTGTATTCAATGTGAAGAAAAATTTTCAAATCACGAAGATTTGGTCGTACATGTTAGACATGAGCATCACAAAACCATTGTAAAATGTCAAAAATGCGGCAAAGAATTCATTCACGAGAAAGACAGGTTACATCATGCAAGAAAAGAGCACGAGGAAGAAATGAGAAAAAGATCTCACAAGAGTTCGTATCCTGATGAATACGACACTCAAAATAGAATAGATAAATTCAGATCCCGATTTGGTGACAAGCTCTAAATCCAATATGAAATAAAATTATAAAACAATTGAAACATCATAATGAATATCAAGATTGAAAATTACTACTTTACTAATATTCTAGATTATACCTGTAATAATTCATGTCCAAAGAAT
>JAOUAY010000183.1 GCA_029860565.1 Candidatus Nitrosopumilus sp. | reverse complement strand
ACATCAGTATAATTCTGAATATTTTTGTAAAAGATCTTCAGTCAATGGAACTTTGACAAAAGCTTTTACAATATCTAAATTACTTACTACACCAACCAGTTGATCATTATCATCTGTGACAGGAATTCCATTAATGTTATTTTTAATCATCTTTTGAGCTGCAATAGATAAATCATCTTCAAGATTTACAGCAAGTAGTTCTTTACTTACAAGATCACCAACACACATATTTTCTGAATCGGTAGGAAGTAAATACTCACGTGTACCATCTTTGTCTTTTGTAAAATATGAGCTATGTGTTAGAAAGGTATTAGTTGTTATCACACCAAGTGGTTTTCCATTGTTATTGGTAACTACTAATCGAGATATGTCATTTTGATTAATCATGTTTAATGCAAATCTAAGCGAATCAGATTTTCTGCAAGTAACCACTTTGCGGCTCATGTGGTCTTTTACTTTGAATTTTGCTCCATAAACTGCTCCATAGACCTTAGTAATGTCGGTTTTAGTAATTATTCCTGCTAAATTTCCATTAGAATCAACTATAATTACTGAACCAATTTTGAAGATATTCATATCTTTAGCAGCTTGATTCACGTGATCACTTGTACCATCAGTTATGATGATAGGATTTTTTTCCATTACTTGTTCTATTGATATTTCCTCAAGTGCTCTTGCGGTTTTGTCATTTTCAAGAAATTTGTTAATGTCACGTTCAGTTACAATGCCTACTGGTTTGTTGTTTTCTTGAACAACTATGTATTTGGTAAAATTGGACTGCATCTTTTGAAGAACACCCTTAATTGAAACCTCAGGAGTTACTGTAGTTACGTTAGTTGCAATGACCAAAACATCTTTTTTCCATTAATCTATTTTAAAAATGGAGCCTATATTTTCAAATGTGATAACCCTAGCATAGATTAATCAAATTGTACATTCCATTGTTTTCTCAACTATCCTAAAATCCGAAATTGTCAAAAATGGACCCATTTTTCGATATAACTTCATTCTAATCTCAGAACTTTGCTTAAAAAAGACAAATTTTAGGCTCAAATCTATACACATCTAGCATATCCACAATATATCGCACATATTATAGAATTATTATAATTCTAACGATAAAGGGTATAGACTCATCTAAATTTCCCGCTACACAGTTAGTGTAACTTTCATTGCGTCAAAAGCACCAGCTACAGTATGGACTTCAGCAACAGTATTTTTGACTTTGAATTTTTTTAATTCATTTGAAGTAAAGGGTCCAATAGAGACTACAGATAATTTTTTAAGATTATCAAGCAAAGCATCCATTTCATAATCTTTGGACATTATCTCAAAGAATCCACGAACTGAAGATGCACTAGTAAAGACAATGCCATCTACTTTATTCTGAGAAAATAATTTGCGAAAATCATTCCACTGAGTAGTATCCCTAAATGCACACACATCATACAGATGAATTTCCAACACATCAATTCCAATCTTGTTTAGTAGTTCTTTTAGAAATGGAGTAGATGCGCCGCTACGGGGAACGATTACTTTTTTTCCAACTGCATGAATTTTTGTAAATTCTTCTCCAACACCAACTGATGAGTAGATTGTTGGCTGATGATTTACTTTGATTCCTTCAGATTCAAGTGCAATTGTAGTTTTAGGCCCTACAGACATTACTATAGTATTTGCAACTGCCAATTGTAATTTTTCTAATTTTCCAATATTCTTTGCTGTATCAAATAATAATTTGACAGCTTTTGAACTCATAAAAACTGAATAATCAGGGTTGTACTTAGTGATAGATTCTAAGAATTCATCAACAATTTTTTCTCCCTTGCTGACAAGCTCTATTGTAGGTAATGCAACTGGTGTTGCTTTATTTTCTTCAGCAAGTGAAATGAATTCAGAAGCATCATCTTTTGAGCGAGTAATTGCAATAGTTTTTCCATCTAACATTATTTCCACCCAATGGTTTCTGACAAATCGACTACATTCCCAATAATGATGTTTGTTGGAGGAGTGATTTTATTTTCTTTGACTTTTTTTGCAATATTTGTGACTGTTCCTTTGATCATTTTTTGTTTAGGAGTGGTACCATTTTGAATCACAGCAACTGGAGTTTTTTTGTCCATTCCTCCAGCGATGAGTTGCTTGCAAATGACATCTATGCGTGAAAGACCCATCATAATTACAATTGTATCAACAGACTTTGCAAGATTTTTCCATTTAACAATCTCTTTTTTCTTTTCTGGATCTTCATGTCCTGTTACAAAAACTACTGATGATGCATATTTTCTATGAGTTAGGGGAATACCGGCATACGTTGCAGACCCAATCCCAGAAGTAATTCCTGGAACAATTTCATATTTTATTTTATTTTCTTTAAGAAACTCTGCTTCTTCGCCACCACGTCCAAAGATAATAGGATCACCTCCCTTTAGTCTAACTACATTTTTTTTAGATTTTGCATATTGTACCATTAAATCATTTGTGGTATTTTGATGAGTAGTATCATCACCCACTGCTCGACCTACATAGATTTTTTCTGCTTTTTTTGGGATCATTGAAATGATTTTTTTACTTACTAATCTATCATACAAAACAACATCTGCTTTTTTAAGCAATTCAACTGCACGTAATGTGATTAGTTTACTATCTCCAGGTCCTGCGCCAACAAGATACACTTTTCCAGTCATGTCTTATTCCATTCCTCTACTTTTTCTCTCCAATTTAATGCAAGATCATTTACTCCTTTTCTACGTAGTTCTTCTCCAGCACTTTTTCCCAGAGATTTAGGATCTTCTTTCTTCCCAGTTTTGTTTACCTG
>JAOUAY010000181.1 GCA_029860565.1 Candidatus Nitrosopumilus sp. | reverse complement strand
AAATTACGATCAAAAGAAGAATTAGACATTGAAATTAAAAGACAGTTACCAATATTTTTAGAAATTATAAATTATAAAAGAAATAAAAAAAATGAACCTAAAGTAAGAAAAAATCAGATAGTTGCAACTGCATGTCTAGATATTGAAGACTACAAAGACATTGAAATCATGTATGCATCAAAAATCTACATACCAGTAATGAAACGATTGATTGATGAATCAAGAAAGAAAATTAAAGAATTGACAAGATAGGAATAATTTGAAATTTAATCAGAAAATCCAAAAATTGTATGTTCATTCTTGATTTTGATGATTGGTAAGTAAGAATAACCATGATCAAAACTATCAGAAAATTCTGGATCTTGTCCTTGATTTCCCTGATATTTTATAAAATGTTTTGTAGGTTCAGAATCTAATTTAACATAATTGAAATTATAATACACTTCGTCCATTTCTAAGGATGTAATGTATCCCACAACCCAAAAATTTTTGTGAGGTAATACAAAAAGTGTAAGATTTTGTTCATCTGGAAATTCAGGATCATATGTTAATCGTGCTAAGCTTCCCAGATCCTTTACTTGAATTGGATGAAATTGATCGGTAATTTTTTCTGATTTTACAGGTAATGGAGAAATTTTGGATTCCATATGAACAATAGGAGCGTAGTGAGAAATATTTTTTGTAGATTCCACAATATCACAAATCTCTTTTCCTGCTGTAACCTGATATGAAACGTATCTACCAAATTTAGGCATAGAAGTATAGAAAATTAATAAGGTATTTGCCAGGGTTTGATTACTTGAAATAATTCTTGAACCATCTAATTCTTGAGAATACACTCTTTTAGGATATTCTTGAAATGCACAAGCATATCTTGCTAAATCGTCAAAGCTAGATAATTCAACAAAACACTCATTTTGAGTAATTGACACAAAAATTATGAATTAATCATATGTTTATTCTTTCCATATTTTGATTATTTTTTGCTTAGAATTTTTTCTATCTAAATATTCCATAATAAAATGAAAAATAATTAGTTTTCCAAAAACAATCATTGAGATCAATGACAATATAGACTCACCCAGATAAAACAAGTAAACAGTAACTCCGATAGCAGTTATTATCTCTAAAGCAGTACAGGTACAAAAAAAGAGAAGTTTTTCTCTCAATTCAACAATTTATTTTGATTTTGGCCACATTGAAGTCCAAGTTTCAGCAAATTTTTTCATTGCTTCACCGTAAGCATTCATCTGTTCTAATCCAGATGAACTAAGTGCCTTTTGCCAATTTTCAGCAAATTGTTTGAAAGTAGACGCATTAGTGTCATTAAGAGTTTTTTGCCAATTTTCACTAAATTCCTTGAATGAATTCATCCCTACTTCATTGAGAGATTTTTGCCAATTTTCACTAAATAATTTCATGGTATCAGCACTAGATTCAACAGTCGCTTTATCCCAAACTTCATTGAATTTTGATTGCATATCATTACTTGCATTTTGAATTTGTTCAAAAAGAGTTTTCCAATTTTCAAGCGATTTGGTATATTCTCCCCATAATGAATCCCATTCATTATTTTTTCCTTGTTCAGACATTAACTAAAGAGAGTTTTCATTATTCTTAAATGGATCTATGAAAATAAAGGAGTCATTTTTGACGATTTTTTAATCGTCTATCCATTCGAATTTTACCTTCTTCGAATTTGATTCGATCATCATCTGTTTTAAGAGCTAATTTAGGAGCAGACATTGGTTTTCCGTGACTGTTAAGAGATACAAATGTAACAAAAGCAGTTCCAGTAACAGTTCTAATTCCAGTTACTATATCTTCAGCCTCAGCTTTGACTTCAATTTCCATTGATGAATTATGAACATAATTTATTCTAGCATTTAATGTGAGAACATTACCAACAAAAACAGGTTTCAAAAAATTAACACTGTCCATAGATACAGTAACTGCATTTGACTGAGAATGACGTTGAGCAACAATTCCTGCAACCATATCAATATGTTTTAAAATTTCACCACCAAACACATTTCCTGCTGGATTAGCATCTGAAGGAAACATTCGAACAATTACTTCTGCATGTGATTCAGAAGGACTTTTTTCACGAATGTGTGGATTTTCAGATGACATTATTGATCTTATTATAACGTCACTAATTTGACCAATTTAATTTAATCAGTTGATTCTGATTATTTAAAGTATTTTTCTAGTTTAATTTTATCAATTTTTGGAATTTTGGCTAATTCAAATCCTTCTGGACGTTTGGACAAAGACCTAGTTGCATCAATACCCATTTTTGCAGTTTGTAATTTGTGTTGATCACTGGAAGGATCAAGGCTAGAACCACGAACATTTTTGAGAATAACTAAATCTTTATCGGCCTGAAATCTTGTAGCCATTGCATATTCTACTGATTCTGCACTATTAGGATCAATATCTTCATCAACCACTGTAACTTGTTTTAGTGACCGATGAGACTCGAATGTTTTTTTAATTATTTTTTTAGGATCAGAGTCATTTTTCTTTTTAATTTGCACAACAGCATGTAACCAATTACATCCACCATTAGTCATTGAAACTTGTTTTGTTTGAGAAAAAGATTTCTTCAATTCTCCATTTAATTTAGATTCGATTGGCATTCCCATTAGTAATCTATGTTCTGAATAACCAGAAAGAACGTCATGGAAAATTGGATTATTTCTAAAATAGAGATTTTCAAGTTGAAAGATAGGCTGGGATCTTTTATGATCATATGTTTGAAGCATTTCAACCATCCATTCAGGATGAGTTTTATCACGAAGGATTTTTCCTTCCATGACAATTTCAGAACCAGA
>JAOUAY010000180.1 GCA_029860565.1 Candidatus Nitrosopumilus sp. | reverse complement strand
TCAGAAGTAGATGAAACTGATTACGTTCAAGCAATTTCTATCATTAAGGATCTTTACAATAAAGCAAAATTAGTACATGGAGATTATTCAGAATATAATATTTTTAAAACAGAAAATGGGTTGGTAGTCTTTGATCTTGGATCCGGAGTTGATCTTAGACATCCCAATGCTCAAGAATTTCTTAAAAGAGATATTAATAACATTACAAAATTCTTTCATAAAAGAGGAGTTTTTGTTGAAGATCCAGACAAATTATTTGAGGAAGTTACAAAATGAGTTTTGAAAAATTAATTCGTATTCCCAATGATCGAATTGCTGTTTTAATTGGAAAATCCGGAAATGTAAAATTAAAAATTGAAACTGCATGCCATGTTTCTTTAAAAATTGACGGTGATACCGGGGAAGTTTTTATAACATCTCAAAATGATGTTGAAAAAATTCAGCCATTCAAAGCAATGGAGATTGTTACAGCTATTGGCAGAGGATTTTCACCTGAAAACGCAATGATTTTGTTAAATGGAGAAAATGCATTACATGTTATAGATTTGAGAGAGTTTGCCGGAAAGTCTAATGCTAATGTTGAAAGGATAAAAGGGAGAATTATTGGAGAAGGTGGTAGAGCTAGACGAAATATGGAAAATCTTAGTGGCACTCACATCTCAGTTTATGGGAGAACAGTTTCAATTATTGGCGATGCAAGTAAATTACGATTAACAGTTGATGCAATCTCTTCTATTTCTAGTGGAAGTATGCATGGGGCAGTTTATGATAAATTAGAAGCTGCAAATAGAAGAACAAAACAAGAAAAAATGCAATTATGGGAAGATCAAGATGTCTTCTATTAAAGAAAAATTTAATCAAATTTCTCCTAGTGAGTTTTTTTACAGTAATCGTGATTTAGCTGGATTTAGTAATCCTACACGATCTTTGTATACTGCTGTTCGAGAATTTGTTGAAAATGCATTAGATGCATGTGATCAAAAAGGAATTCTTCCAGATGTTCATTTGATAATTAAAGCAGTTGAGCCTGAAAAACCTGATCCTAAACCCTATATTTTGACCGTTAAAGATAATGGTCCTGGTATAGATGCAGAACATATTCCACTTGCCTTTGGAACTGTATTATATGGTTCCAAATTTGGACTCAAACAAGCCAGAGGAATGTTTGGACTTGGTGCAACTATGGCAATTCTATATGGGCAAATTACAACAAACAAACCTGTTATAGTAAAAAGCTCTGTTGATGCAAAAACTCAAGATATGTTTGAACTGTTACTTGACATTCAAAAAAATAAACCTGTGATTGTAAAACACACTACTAAAGAAATTTCAAAAAAAGGACTGTCTGTTAGTATTTGTTTAGAAGGGGATTATTCAAAAGCTGGAAATAAAATTAGAGATTATGTTTATGAAACTTCTTTGATCACTCCCTATGCATCAATAACTTTTGATGATCCAAAGGGACAAAAATTCAGCCACCCAAGATTTGTAAAAGAAATTCCTCCACCTCCAACAATAATTAGACCACATCCACATGGTATTGATGTGGAAAGAATACGAAGAATGATAGTTGAATCTCAATTTGAAATTCCGACAATTGATGATGCAATGATTGAAAAAGTTCGAAAAGATTTAGGATTGTCTACGAAAAATCTTAGTTTTACTTCCATCATGGAAAAAGCAAAGAAAAAATGGAAAAATCTTCCACGTCAAGTCCGTGTAGTTATATCTTTGATGGCATTTCTAAAAATGGATTTTGAAAAACTAAACAAAATTAGAATTGAAGATATTGATATGCCTAACAAAAAATTATTTTATTGGGACTTTGGTGATTCACAATCAAAGTCAATAGATATGGATCCTGAAAGTCAATATTACAAACAATTGACAAATACTGTTCAAGGTGAACCTCTTACCACATTTTTGACAAAAAGATTTCAACGTATTGGTCCAACTACCGCAATAAAATTTGCAGAATTTGCAGGATTTAAACCTGAAAAACGAATGGGTACTTTGACAAATCAAGAATTAGTCAATTTGAGTGATTCACTTCAAAAATTTGATGATTTCATGGCTCCTGATTCTAGTTGCCTAGCACCTTTGGGGGAGGAACCTCTGGAAAAAGGAATTAAGAAATTCTTCAATCCTGATTTTACTGCCGTTGTTCAACGACCTGCTTCTGCATATTCTGGATTTCCCTTCATTATTGAAATGGGTATTGCTTATGGCGGTGATATTAAATCTGGTGGACCGCATGTCTACAGATATGCTAATAGAATTCCATTACTTTATGATGAAGGCAGTGATGTAGTACTCAAAGTTTCCAATGATACTGATTGGGGTAGATACAAGATAAAAGGAGAACCTCCATTCATTATCGTATCTCATATCTGTTCTACTAGAATTCCGTATAAAACTGCAGGAAAAGAAAATGTTGCTGATCGACCAGAAATAGAACGAGAATTAAGATTGGGATTGCAATTTTTATCAAGAAAGTTGGCAGCATACATGTCAAAAAGAGGTCAAGCTGATATGGCAAAAAAGAGAGCCAATCTTTATGCAAAATACATTCCTTTAATTGCAGAGTTTTGTACTGAACTTGCTGGTAAGAAAAAAGAACCTAATTATAAAAAAATATTGGAAGAAAATGCAGTTGAATCTAAAAAAATAGTAGAGGAGGAAAATGAAATTGAAAACAAGTAAATCTAAAGAGAAAAATAAAATTAAAGAACGAAGCAAAAAAGCTGATGAAAAACAAAAGAATATTCTTGAGATGCTCAAAAGTCACGGTGCAAAAATATATGATGATTTAGATAATGGACAATTTCCAAAATTCTCTATACCTAGT
>JAOUAY010000179.1 GCA_029860565.1 Candidatus Nitrosopumilus sp. | reverse complement strand
CAATTGTTGAAAATGAAAGCGAGGCAGTCAAATTAGCTAATGAGAGTGAATTTGGATTAGGTGCAAGTATCTGGACAAAAGATCTTGCAAAAGCGGATAAAATATCCAGACGAATCGAATCAGGAATCGTAAGTGTCAATAATGTAGTAATTTCAGATCCTAGGATTCCATTTGGAGGAATAAAACACAGTGGATTTGGAAGAGAATTATCAAGATATGGAATGCTAGAATTTGTAAACTTGAAATCAGTTAGATTTTATGATAATTTAACACACCATCACTACGTAGAATAGATTACACTATTTCATTAAGGAATCATCAGGATTCGCCTTCATTAAATTCTTCATTTTCTTCTGAATCATCTTCATCATCACATTCTTCTAGTTCGACATGAGTAGGATTACCATCATCGCCAAAATAAATCTCAATGCAAATATCAGAAGCTAAAGTAGATGCCAAAGTTTCAGTTAATTCTTTGGGAAAATTACTCAATCGGCTTGAATCTGATGAATATCGATATTCAGTAACTTCATCCTCATGATAAAAATCGACTTCAATATCACCATTAGTAAATTTTCTAACTCCCATTACCTGACCAAATAAGCTATAAGACAAATCTAACTGCCTTGTTGAGAAACATCTTTTGTAAGATTTTCAGCTAATTGTTCATAATGTTCTCTAGTTTTTCCAAGACCATCAAGTTTAGATTTTTCAATTTCATTAAGTTCTTTGTCCACCTTTTCTGAAACATATTGTAATCGCGCTTCTGCCATCATGAATAATTTATTATTTTCTTTCCATAGATGCTCAGTAATGTGTTCAACATATTGTTGCATATCACTAATCAATTTTGTAGAATCTCCTGATGAAAGATATTCTTTTGCAGATTCTTCCATTTGAGTTCCAATTTCTCTCGAACGCTGATGATCCATTAGCATCATGGCGATAGGTCCCATATTGCTAGGCATTCCAGCTTTTTCTAGAGCAGGAAACAATGATTTCTCTTCTTTACTGTGATGACAAACATCTGTGAAATTTTTTGAAAAATCAATTACCGGTAATAAAATTGATTCAGGAATTTGTTTATCATCATTTAGTAATTGAATTGTAGATTCCATTGCTTTGATAACTTTTTCTATCAATTCATGATCACGTCTTAACGATGTAGTTGACATAATCATATTGAATTAAATCCAATATCTATACCTTTTTCATGTTAAGAAAAATAATTAAAAGATAGAAATTAGTTAACAGTTATTCGTTAACAAATTGGTTTAACGATTAGCAAGGCTTTGTGATTTTACAAATGTCCAAATCTTTTTGGTCATTTCACTTGGTGCTATTGGTTTCTTTCCAAATACTTGTTCTACAGTTTCATTACGACCTGCAAAATTGATTGCGTAACCACCAAATGCTGGTTTTTTAGATTTTGGTGCAGCCTTCTTTTTTGGTGCAGCCTTCTTTTTTGGTGCAGCCTTCTTTATTGTAGTTTTCTTTTTTATTGCCAATTTCTTGTAATTTTATTTCAAAGAAAGTATAATAACTTACACTTTTACGTAATTCAAAACAAGATGGTTTTTGAGCCTTTTAATTGATTTAAGTCGTAGATTAGGTGATTTTGAAATTTTATCAAAACCATTACCCTGAATAAATGATATTGCATTATTACCTCCAATTAGAAAAGGAGAAAGAGTAATAATTAATTCATCAAAAAGATTTTGTTTAATAAATTCCCAATTTATGGCCCCTCCACCTTCAACTAGTATTGTAGTGATTTTTTTGTCTGAGAGTTTTTTCAATAATGATTTGATGTTTACAGAATTTTCTCCAGTAATAATTACCTCCACATGAAATTTGTATAGTTTTTTAAGATTAGATTTAGTAATTTTTTTTGACACAGCTATAATTGTTGGAACTTCATTAGATGTTTGTAATATTTTAGATTTTGAAGATATGTTGCCTTGAGAATCTAAAATTATTCTGACTGGATTTTTTCCTTTTGTATAACGTACAGTTAACAAAGGATTATCTTGCATTACAGTATTTTTCCCAACAAGAATTCCATCCACTTTAGATCTTAGTTTATGAAGTCTAATGTAATCTTGATTTGAAGAAAGTTTTGAATCCCCTGTTCTAGTAGCAATCTTGCCATCAATAGATATTGCGGCACTTAAAATAACATATGGTTTAGATTTTTCCATGTACAATTTTTCCTCCTATCATTACTGCTTTGATTGCAGATTCTGATGCTCTATGAACAATTGATGCATGTGGATTATGCATTGGTTCCAAATCCAATGCATGCTTGTCTAGAAAAATACAATCAGCTATTTTTCCAGATTCAATTATTCCAATATCTTTTTTTAAAATTTTTCCTCCATTTACAGTAGCCATCTTAAGAATTTCTTTAGGATCAATTCTTTTTTTATTAAGTCCCATAGTTATTTTCCAAATAAAATCCATTTCTCTAAACATATCAGGAGAATTTATCATCACATTATCCGTGCCTAAAGCTAATGTACAACCAGATTTTTGCATTAGTTTTATATCAGGAATTCCTTCAGCAAGAGACGAATTAGCTCTAGGACAAATTACAATTCCTCGAGTTTTTTTAGATGCAATTTCAAGATCAATTTTTGAAGCATAAGTCATATGAACTAAAAAATCAGGTTTTAAAGATAAAGCCCTGATTGTTTCTGATTTTCCAGTCATCTTCTTTGATTTAGTGATACTTTGTTTGGTTTCTGAAGAATGAATAGCTCTAAGTTTTGATATTTTTGAATAATGATTTAACACCGAAGTGCTATTCTCATTTGCACCACTAACACCAATTCCATCACATTTTTTAAGTAATGCA
>JAOUAY010000178.1 GCA_029860565.1 Candidatus Nitrosopumilus sp. | reverse complement strand
TTTGTTAATCAAGTTACTTTAAACATTTTGAACTGTCAAAGTATCAAACTCCTAAAAAAATTTGAAAATATGAAGATTGTAAAATATATCAACAAAATGAGTCACAGGAAATTTTTTATCATATTTGAAGCATCATACATCATTGTATTTTACTTGCTTTTCATAAATTGTTATCAATTATACGGAGATCATTGTATTTTACTTGCTTTTCATAAATTGTTATCAATTATACGGAGATCATTGTTTTTATGTTTCGTAAAATCTAATTGGCGCTGAGAAAGGGATTCGAGCCCCTGCACGCTTGCGCGTAGCCGTTTTCGAGACGGCCGCCGTACCACTTGGCTATCTCAGCATCTAGTCTAAAATTATCTCCATAATAAAGCAAATCAGAATTAAGATTTAGATATTTTATCAATATCAAAGAGTTCATCTTTGAATTTCTTTTTAATTTGCTCTCTAGTCTTATTCCATTCATCATCAGATATCAAGTCAGTGAAAATAGAATGAAATCCGTCAAATGCAGCCATATTCAAAACAGATCGAACCTTCTTTTTTTCTGATTCAGAGAAAGGAAAGTATGAAATAATATTAGAAATTAAATTAGAATTATATCGTATTTCAAAAATTTTATCTTCTAAATAATTTGGAAAATTTATTTTATCCATGATAATTTTTAATCAATTACAGGCATATTAAAATCGATTTTAAAAAATTGGAAAAAATAGAGATTGTAAGAAAAGGATAAACACAAAATAGCTCAAAAATTCAACAAATTCTATGGGATTAAATCTCAAAGATTTAGTGGTAAGGGAAAAAACAACTTTGGAAGCATTTTCAACCAAAGTAATCGCAATTGATGCATACAATGCAATATATCAATTCCTAGCAAGCATTAGAGGGCCAGATGGATTACAACTAACAGATTCTGAAGGCAGAATCACCAGTCACTTAAGTGGTTTACTTTACAGAAATGTCAATTTTCTCTCATTGGGAATTAAACCAGTATATGTTTTCGATGGAAAGCCACCATCACTAAAAACAGCAGAAATTGAGCGTAGAAAACAAACTAAAAAAGATGCAACTGTAAAATACGAAAAAGCTATCGCTGAAGGAAACATGGAGGATGCAAGGAAATTTGCACAGCAGACCACCAGCATGAAAGACGGCATGGTAAAAGAATCAAAAAAATTTCTAACATATTTTGGAATTCCATACATAGATGCACCATCTGAAGGAGAGGCAACAGCTGCACACTTGACAAATACAGGGCAAGCATATGCATCTGCCAGCCAAGACTATGATTCAATTTTATGTGGTGCAAAGCGATTGGTAAGAAATTTTACAAGTAGTGGAAGACGAAAAATTCCAAACAGAAATACCTACATCGATGTTCTTCCAGAAATTATTGAAACACAGAAAACATTAGATGCCATTGGATTAACAAGAGAGAAATTAATTGATGTGGGAATTTTAATTGGGACTGATTTTAATCCAAATGGTTTTGAAAGGATCGGTCCAAAAACTGCAATGAAAATGATAAAGCAGTATTCAAGATTAGAAGACATACCACAAATACAAGAGCAATTACAGGAAATAGATTTTCAACAAATACGACAAATATTTCTAAATCCAGATGTAGCAGATGTCGATGAAATTGTATTTAATGAAGTAGATTATGATGGGATAACTAGCTATCTGGTAAATGAGAGAAATTTCTCAGAAGATAGAATTCAATCAACACTAAACAGACTAAAAAAAGCACTAGAGAAAAAGAGTCAAAATCTAGATCAATGGTTTTGAAAAGATTTCAATTTAATAACTAGTCAATCTAATTTTAAAAAATGTCTCAAACAGAAGCAAGAAAAATCCTCAAAGACGCCCCAATAATGTGGAGAAGAATTAACTCAATAGGCATAATTTTAGACTGTAATTCAACTTATGCTGCAAAATTGGGATATGTTAAATCTGAAATCTTGGGCAAATCAATCTTTGCGCATGTCCCCAAAAAATCATGGGAAGACATGAATGACTCTCTAAAAATATGGTTTGAAACTGGAAAAGTAACAGATAGAAAGATTACATTTAGTAGACAAGATAAGAGCACGTTTTCAGGGTTATTGCAAGCCACAAGCCTATATGATGAAAATAAGAATTTGCTTGGAAGTAATACTGTGATCTTTGACTTGACACAGATAACCAATAAAAAAATAAAAAAATATGAGGAATTTTTTAGAGAGTCAAATGAAAGGCTAGATGAAATTAAGAAAAAGGACTATGACAGACTAGATAAAAATTCAAAATCAGAATACGATGGACTTAAAAAAATGTTTGAAATGCTAGCAGCAATAAATTTAAAAGAATTAAAACAATAAATTATTTAGAATTCTCTTTGATTGATTTTTGGAGTTTGTCAAACACATTTTGAACTTCAATTACAGCAGCAGCATCTTCCAAAGTACTAATGTCACCAATTGTTTCATTATTTCCAATTGCTTTTAGTAATCTTCTCATTATTTTTCCACTACGTGTCTTTGGAAGTTTTGAAACAAAATAGATTTGTTTCGGTGTTGCAATAGATCCAATATCGGCTCTAATTTTATCTGAAAGTTCTTTTTCCAGAATAACAATATCACTCGACACTCCTTGTTTTAAAACAACAAATGCAATAATCACCTCCCCCTTTACATCGTCAGGAATTCCACATACTGCAGATTCTGCAACATCCATATGAGAAACAATGCAGCTCTCAAGTTCAGCAGTTCCAATTCGATGACCTGCCACTTTCATTACATCGTCTGCTCTCCCCAGCAACCAAAGATATCCATCATCATCTTTTAGAGCATAATCTCCAGGATAGTAAAGATT
>JAOUAY010000177.1 GCA_029860565.1 Candidatus Nitrosopumilus sp. | reverse complement strand
TCAATCACAAATATTTATGACAGGACAACGTTGGATAATAGAATTTTAGATTACAATATAATTTGTGAAAAAATAAAAATTGATAAAAAAATTAGATTTGCGGGCATAATAAATACGAAAGGGAGATAAGTAGCCGAAGGCATAAAAGAAGGAATAGAACCACTTGAAAGTACAAAAGATGATGAAATGATCAAGGTTTGGTCATGAGTTTTCCCATTAAACATGATGATATATTGTATGTTTTTGCAGAACCTGTTCAAATTATGTAGAGATCCCATCAAAAATTATTAAGATAATTGAAGAATAATTTGACAATAATTTAATTTTGCAAATATAGTGTTTGTAGAATTCTAAAAATAAATGAAGAACATATTGTACCTATCTCTCTTACTATATTTCGGATAGTAGTAAATTAGTCTTAAACATGAATCTAGCGGATAGTTATCTCAAATATTCTTTCAGTCGCTAGTCAAGCTTCCATACTCTTTTATTTTATGCATTGAAAATATTATGCTCGGAATAACAGGTTCACCTTTAGGTCTAATTGTTTCTAAACCTAAACCCTCATTTGCTACTTCAACGGACATCATTATGTTGATAACATCTCCTCTATTGAATGGCATCATAGCTTGATTAACGATTATGTCTTTATCGTCTTTAGTTCTCATTACTAGACGTACATTTGAGTGTGGAATGTCATCACCGTTTTTTCTTAACCAAATATCTACATATCTTGGTTTAGTTCCATGGGTTCTTCCTATCTGAGGTGCAGCTATAACAACATAAACCCCAGATTCTGTAATGCGAATGTCTCCTGGGTCTTCATCTGATGTATGTTCAATTCCACTAATTGCGTCATTTTGATTGAGAGTAACAATTGTAGGTTTCTTGTCTTTTGGTCTTTGATCTTCTGTACTGGATATTTGAGCAAAACTGACAGCCAATAACTAGTGAAATGTTGATTAAGTAATTAAGTATTTTTAGAAAACATAGCATTACAAAATATGTTGTAATAAATTAAAAATTTTTAGTTTTAAGCAGGGGATTTTTTTTAATATTATTTAACCCACTTTTATTCTAGTTTGAAAGATGATTTACATGATAATTCATTCTTGGTAAAGATTGGTATTGATTGGATAATTTAACCCATTACAACTAATATGAAATAATGAGCTGTTGATAATCTTAAATCTTATGTCAGTGTACATTTTGTTATACTTGGATAGTGTCAAACAAAAGATCGTAGAGTCTAAAACAAAACAAGGACTCAGCTGGGCAAAAATACAAGAGGTGGAAAATTTTGCTGATACTGTAAAACTATATCGTCAAGGAAAAATTGCTAAGGACATTTTCAGAAGATTCCGACTCCAACATGGAGCTTATGGTTCTAGAATGACTGATGACTATTCCATGATACGAATAAAGGCACCTGCAGGTCAGATTTATCCATATCAACTCAAAAAACTTGCTCAACTCAGTGAGGCATTCTCAATAGGAAGTGCACATGTGTCAACAAGACAGAGTATTCAGCTGCATTGGGTGGTGTTAGAAGATGTCTCAGAGGTAATGCGTGGTCTTGCTGAAGTGGGAATGACCTCAAGGGAAGCCTGTGGTAATTCTGTAAGAAATGTAATGTGCAGTCCACTTGCAGGAGTTTGCAGTAATGAAGCATTTGATGCCACGCCTTATGCTTTTGCCATTACCAAATTCTTTTTAAGAAATCCATTGAGTCAGAATCTTCCCAGGAAATTTAAATTCAATTTTACGTGCTGTGAAAAACATGGAATGGCAAGAATGGTAGATGTGGGATTAATTCCGCAAACAAGAGAAGTTAATGGAGATTCCCAACGTGGATTCAAAATATTTCTTGGAGGAGGGTTGGGAAACAAATCCTTTGTGGGTCATCAGTTGGAAGAATTCACTCCTGAAGAAGACCTGCTGTATACCTCAATTGCGGTAATTCGTATATTTGACCGACTTGGAAACAGAAAAAATTTGGCAAGAAACAGAATGAGATATCTGGTAGATGAAATGGGTTGGAATGATTTTCAAAATACAATACTGAAAGAAAGAGCCGTTATGCGTGCAACGCAGTCAATAATTGTAAAACTGGATATTGATGACTCTGCAACTGAAATCAAAAAATCAATCAGTATTTCAGAAGAAAGCGGTGCTCCAAATACAGGCGGCTATTCCAGATGGTGCAAAACCAGTACAATAAAACAAAAACAGGATGGATATTGCTGTGTCTTCATAAACTTGGAGGCAGGAGACATTACTTCCAACCAACTTTTGTCTCTGGCAGGTATTTGCCAAGAATTTTCTGCTGAAGGTTTTGCAAGAAATAGTTTTTCCCAAGGAATAGTACTCCGATGGATAGATGAGACAGATTTGCCAAAACTGTATGCTAAATTGATTGATGCGGGTCTTGCAAAGTCCGGATCACTTACCATGGCATCCCCTGTAGGTTGTTCAGGAACCACTTCGTGTAACTTGGCATTAACAAACTCTCACCGACTGGCAAAAGAAATTCAGAGAAAATTCTTGGAGTTGAAACTAGATGGGGATGAGGATCTGAGTGACTCTACTGTCAAGATTAGCGGCTGTCCTAACTCCTGTGGTCAACATGAAATTGCCACAATTGGATTCTATGGAGGTGGTGGAAGAGTAGGAAAAGACATGTATCCTAACTATCAGATGTCTCTTGGCGGACGTTCAGATGAGCAAACTACGTTGGGTGTAAATTGTATGAGAGTTCCTGCAAAAAGAGTAATTCCAGTGATATTGAAAATAATCGAACTATTCAAAAAGAACAAAAAATCTGAGGATACGTTGTCTTCTTGGGTTAACAGAATTATTGAGGAAAAAGAAGATTCTGAAATAAAATCT
>JAOUAY010000005.1 GCA_029860565.1 Candidatus Nitrosopumilus sp. | reverse complement strand
AAGAGAAATTATTCAACGCATTTGGTCAAGTAGAGCATTTACTGTCAGTAGAGCAATCAGGACTGGTAAGATATGCAATATTTGTGCATGGTTTAGGACCAGAAGAGCAAGTAGATGGTGGATTGAGCGGATATGCCATAATTGAAGTGCCAGTTGAAGACAATCCATTACTCAAAGAAATTATCAATGAAACCAACACACCAATTCCAGAGTGGATTAAAAACAATGCAAAGTGGTGGGCAGACGGCGAAATTAATGATGATGCTTTTATTCAAGGAATAGGATTTTTGATTAAAGAGGGAACCATATTAGTTGAATCAACATCACAAAGTGAGAAGGATTCTAAAGAAATTCCAGAGTGGATTAAAAACAATGCAAAGTGGTGGGCAGACGGCGAAATTAATGATGATGCTTTTATTCAAGGAATAGAGTTTCTAGTTAAAGCAGGAGTTATTCCAGTATAGAACTTGGTACTAATTCAAAATTAAAAACAACTAGTTATGTATGAAAGAAGGATTCCAACTTGAAGCGGAATTTACAAAATTAATTTACTATGAGATTTTTAAGGAAATTCATCGATCTAATTTTTAAATTCTATTGAATTTTCAAAAGAATTTTCTCACAAATTTTTAGAATTTTTTCATCAGACAAGTTCTTTTTGATATGTCATAATGTAGATTTGTCAATACCTAATCTTTTTCTTTCTTGTTCTACCACATTCAAAATCTTTTCTCTTAATTCTAGATAATTATTTCTTTACATCCACACCATATTTCATAACCCCACCCAAGATTATGAAGTGAAAAAATAATTAAAAAGTATGATGTCATGAGTGCTGAGAATGCTGAATTTAGTACAAAAAAGAGTTCAGAATTTATCTTCCAGTCATGTAAGAAATGAGCAAGATTGCTGAAACTACAACAGAAATTCCAATAATTATTGCTAATTCTTTTCTTGAAAATACGTTTGCTTGAAAGCTCATAAATTTTTTGTGTTGATGAAAGTATTTACCCATTTCTGTACTTCATAAAAATAAAGAATTTAGAATTCAACCTTAGAATTCATTGCTTTAATTATTCCATCACGTTGTTTATGCTCAATTTGTAAATTATGATCTAACCGTTTCATGGTTTCTAAAAGCCTCTCGTGATCTTTTTTGGATTTAGGATTTTTCAACTCTGGCTCTATTGATTTTTTATGTGCTTCAAGTTTTTTGAGTCTTTTATCATTTACCTCTAACTGTTTTTTTAGTAAATCTAAATCATCTTGCACATTCATTCACCAAACAACAACAGGTTTTGTAAACTGTTTCTAATCTCTCACCATGAAATATAATCAGTTTGAATGTTCCCATTGTGGATTATTTAATTTTGTTTTATAAAAATTATTTTTGCATTATAACAAATCTAAAATTTTTCTCGAAATTTTATCAATATCAACATTAGATTCTGCAGATACAAAAAGAACCTTATCTTCAAAAGGAATAGTTATAGTTACAACATTTTTTCTTCTAGCAGCCGCATATTCAACTGGACCTAGATTATCATCAAAGTCTTGTCTAGTTCTAATTCTCAGGACTGCCTCAACAAACATTTTTTTTCTTTCAGATTCATCTTTTAGTGGAGATAATCCTGGTTTAAAGTCTCCAACAATCAAATTCCCCATATAGTCTAAAAATCCTACAAATCTTATTTCAGGTAATTCTAAGATAGATTGGCATTTTTGTTGATCTGTTTTATTTTCTGAAGACATTTTCATCACCTAATTAATGCCATAACCTCTGCCAATTATAATTGTAATCCAAACATACTGACTAACCAATATTTTCGTAACAAAAATTTGTAATATAATCAACAAATATGATTTCCAAAGATGATTCTCAAAAAATGACTGCATCTGCTTGTTCTATATTAGGTAGATTGTAACTGAGAATAATGATTCAAGGAGCTCCAAAATCGATAATGATTGCATTTTTTGCATTAGGTGCATTGTTTGTTGTATTTTCATTGTGGGCTCTATATCTAACTGACATTCCACAAGAACAATTTCTAGAAGACCCTAGATTCGAAGAAGAATACACAAAATATTATCAATGGCTTATACTGTTTGGGAGTGTACTTGTGGCAATTGGATGGATTTTTGCATTTATTGGGCGCAAAATGGGACGCAACCAAGGTTCCAAACTAGACTAATTGTATTATTATTTTTCTAAATTTGTAAACATTACACATAACACTTTGTAAGACAGTGTATACTCAGTCATTATATCCAATAAGGAACAACTTTGCTTATGCAAACATTACAACAACAACAAGTCATCAAAATTGAAGAAGTAGAAAGAAAAGACAAACTGCTTGAAATTGTATCAGACAAGTACTGTAGAATCATACTAGAATCCATTATGAATATGCCAAAATCCGTAATCGAAATCATGGCTGAAACTAAAATTCCTATGAGTACCACATATAGAAGAATTCAGAGCCTTCACGATAACAAGTTAGTTGCAACATCAGGTATGATCACTAGTGAAGGAAAAAGATTATTCCTGTACAAAAGCAAGATTAAAGGAATTCAAAGTCGATTCAGTGATGGCAAGACAGAAGTTAAGTTAATTATCAACAACTGATCATTTTTCTGGCAATTATTTCATCAAAGTTTGTCAATTCACTTTTTGAGATTTTATCAAAATTACAAAATGATGTAGTATCCTAGTACTCCTGTTGAGACTGGAAAACACCATCAAGATGAAAAAGATGTAGAGTTGAAGTTTGGTTCTTGAATGCATTATACAAATGAATAGGACAAATAGACTTGGTTAATGCCAATTATTTCACTATGGTTACAGGAGCTTTCGCCTTGTGTAGGACAAAGTTTGACGTACTTCCAAAGAATATTTCTTTTGGAAATCCCATTCCCCTTGATCCCATGACAATTTGATCAATCTTGTTTTTGCGATTGTTGGCAAATGTGGTCAAGTCAATTCCTGAACTATGCCCTCCGATAACAACTCCTTCAAATTTGATTTTATTTTTTTCTACTTTTTTCTTTGCAACATGTATTATTCCTTGCACTTCATTTGTCCATTTTTTCTCTGGGAGTAAGGGGGCACGAACTGCAGAAAATGCACTAAAGCTCGTATCACTGTGAACACCAATGATTATGGCATCAGACCGCTTTGCAAATAAAATTGCTGCATCTAATCCTCGTAGGGAGTGCTTTGAACCATCCAAACAAACCATAATTCTCTTAGTACTCATAAAAAATAGAAGATACAATTCCTATTTATTTCAAGAGGTAATCGTCGATTTTGAAAAGAAGTACGATACACAATAAAATATTAAAAAAAGAGACATGGCAGACCCACATCTCATTAGATTGAGCATGTTGAAGTGAATAAACACCAGATGATCAAGTTCTTATTTTCAAATAAACCATGTAACATAATGGATGTTAAAGATGAAGACACATCAGAAGAATCAAAAAAAAATCACATTTTATATTACAAATCACTCACTAAAGTAATCGCAGACATTCAAAATGAAAAAAAACAAGAGGGAGAACCTGCCGTCAAAAGTCATTTGGACAATAGAATAGATGCTATGGAAAAAGACAGAGAAAGAATAAGAAAAATGTTTCCAGACATTAAAGATGAGGAATGGGATGGCAACACCAACTGAGAAAAATCACAACAAACACCTAGATTTACTTCATGACTACAAAATTCATCTGATAAAATATGTAGAAGAATTAGAAAAACTAGATAGGCAATCAGAATTTGTAAAAGAATGGAATCAATCTACAATAAAAGAAAGAAAGAGAGAAATTCAAGCAATAGACAAGATTTTAAAAAATCTGATACGATTTTAGTTGTGATATGTATGGATTAAATCATAAAGACTGTTGCAGAAATTATCCACATGCTCAGAAGAAACGCCATCAAACCAGGCAATCTCTGAAGTAATGTTAAATCCCCCGAAATCATATTTAGAGTTTGATTCCACATACTCTATTTCATCTTGAATTAATTTTTTGATTTGTTTTTGTTCTTGTTTTGATAATTCATAATCACAAGTCATCAAATCAATCTGAATAAAGTAATTTCCATGAACAGGATTAGTCTTTGCTTTGATAAACGGTTTGTTTAGTTGTTGGCACTCACGATAATGTCTGTCATATTCAAACATCTTAGAATCACCAAGATATTTGTGAAATGTCATAGTATGAAAAATTAAATCATATAGGTAGTCTTAGAGGTCAGCAGTAATTTTCTTTACTTTTGTTATCAATCTAATTTTTGTATTTATTGGCATTTCTGGCTCCATAGTAAAGTATACAATATTTCTTTTTGTGTAAATTACCATCTGAGAAACTTTTTCTCGTTCGACGTGAACGTATCTTACCTTGCCAAGAGACCTGTCAAATTCTTTTCGCATGGATTTTCTTTGCGCTACCTGTTTACAGAAATGCTCTTCTTCTTTTTGGGTTTTGAGATTGGTTTTTCCCACTTTCATTATTGCTTCTCGAATTTTGCCTTTTGGTTCAATTATAGCTGCAAATCTCATTTTAGAGTCTAATTTGAGAATTTTCTTAACTATATCAAGTAAATCAACTTTTTTTGTTGCCATACCTGAATTCAAAAAATAAATTGGCAAATATAAGCTATCAAATGATTCAAAAAACGAATTTATTAAAATAAATTAAATTTCTTCAAAAATATTTCATCCAGTTTACTATCGGGATTTATTAATTATAAAAAATTACTTTAAACATGAAAATGGGAATCATGATAATAATCATAGGACTCATCATGTTTATTGCCGGACTAATCATGTTTTATTCAATAGAATTGGGTCAAATAGATCCATTATTGAGATCAATCAAAAATACAGGTACGTTTATCGGTCTTAGTGGAATGGGAGTTACCCTAGCAGGAATTTTACTATATCTAATTAATAGAAATGAATTGCCAATGGCAGAAACTTATGATGTTTAAAATTAGAGCAATATTTCTTCGTATTTATTTACAGCAATAACAAACTTGTAATTCTTACAAAATAATACTTAATCATTTACTAAAGTTTTGATCGATTTTTGAATCATTCCGCAATCCAGTGAATTGTAATCATGATTTGAATAATTTACTACAAGTTTTGGCATCACAAAATTATTTTTTAATTACAATGCTTGTTATACCATTTTTAAACAGATTAAAAGCAAAAATCACATCATAGATAACATCAACAATTAATTTATAATAATATACTAAAAATACAATCAGAGATGGTTGAAAAAATCTGGTTAGGCAGAATTTATTTTAAAGATGAGGGAGGATATGAAATAGTTCTAAAATCATTAAATCATTATAAAAATAGATTAAAGACTCTCAGTAATAGTCCAGAATTAAAAGAAGCTGCTGCAATGTTTGCTCCTGTTTTAAATCAACAAGCAATGAAAACAATTCCAATGATAGATGAAACGATTAAAAAAATTCAAGACAGTCTTAATAACGCAGAATCAGTAAATAATCTACAGGATGATATTCCATTTTTAGAAAAAGCACTAACGTGTTATGAATCAGATATTCATAAAGCAGAAGATACAGGGTATGAATATTTTGTAAAATTAGTTGGAGACATGGTACAGGCAAGAAAAGATCTAGAAACCATTAAAATTGCATTAAAGAAAATAAATCAATTTGAATAAAATATTCATAAGCATTAGAATAAAATAACATAAATCAGCAATGTTAAGTAAATATTACTGTGGCTTTAGATAGTCACAGACTTGGTGAATCATCAACAGAGATTGAACTAATGCCTGATGATCAATTTTGAATATGCATAAGTTATAACACTAATAGTTATCAGGTGATTCTTAATGGGTTTTACATTATAATCCTTCACCAAACTATTCACATATCAAGTCATATTATCAGGATACATTGAGTGAGATAGAGTACATGTGTACAGACATCAAGATCCAAAAAAAACTAAACCCCCAACAATTAGAACAATTAGAAATACAGGGATTAAAATAAATTGAGATTTATTCACGATGATCATAAACCTTGCAAATACCAATCAAGATATGGAATTAATGCCTTACATTGTTTCTTTTTTTCTACATCATCAGTAGAATCTAGAATTTTTTGGATTTTTCCTTGAAGATATTCACGGATTAATTTATTTTTAAATTGAGGTTTTATTTGATTTAAAATTTCAAGAATTTTTTCAGATGAAGTATGTTCAAAATCATTCAAAACATCTTTGATTTGCTTTTCTAATGACATGAGAATATTTCATAGACCTCCCATTATTATGTTATAGAGTTAGAAATATCATCATCATCCCAGGTAAGACGAAACTTACCAGTGACCCTGAACATATTGAGTTTCCCGCCTTTTTTAAAATTTAGTCTAAAAGATTTGTGAGAGGTATCCTCTATTTCCAAACTCACATCTTTTTTCACAGTCTGAAAAATGATCGGATTATTAGATACCTGCATCCATTCTGCATCATCAAAATCCATATAGAATTTAGTATATAGTAATCCCATTTAATCACCATAAAATACACCTGAATAAATAACTAGATGAAATATTATTCATCCAATGAATCTCGAGGCATAAAAAATTCCATATTACTTACAATAATAGGAAAAACAATTCCAAAATCTTTGTCGTCTCGGATTATCGTAAAAACTTGATGAATTAATTGTTGAATTGTTAAGTGTTCATCACGATACAATGTCTTTTTTGGATTTTTTACAGAATCCAATATGGTAAATCCATTATCTGCACGTATCAAATTTACTAAAAGGAAGTTGGCCAGAATTATCTTTCCATTTATATCATTATGAGTATAATTAGTATTCAATTTTTTTATTTTTAATTTTAAATCATGATAAGAATTATTTGTATTGTGTTCAATACGATATTGTAGTTTTTCCTCATAGTTTTCAGTAGAAACGTAAAACTTCATGTTTCCACTAGTTTTGACAAAAATGATTTCTTTTTCCAATAAAGAATCTCGAGTTTTTTCAAAGGTTGTTTTTGCCATAAATTCTGGAACAATTTGTTTCAGTAATGCATTATGGTGTAAATCAGGATTATTTTTAATTCTCTCAAGAACCACTCGTTCTCGCTCAGAAATTTCAAAATTATGCTCAATTTGACTTATCATTAGTAGGTCGACCTATATTAGACGAGTTAGCTATTAATTAGTATCGGGAACATATAACAAGTCAATCTTACGCCCGTTATTTACCAAATTAAATACAAACATCCAATCAAATTTCTTTTTGACTACGAAATTCTTGTTTTGGCTTTTTCTCTTTTTTAACAATTTTTTGTACTCATTCCTGAAATCAATCATTGTTAGAATTTATGCAAGTGTCAAACATGATAAAAACAACATCTTCAAAAATTCATAGATCAAAAAATAATTTTTAAATAATTAATGCTTACAATTTCATGAATTGTAAAACACATCTAAAATTACATTCATTAACAATACTGAGAAATCGTCCATTGGGGTTAAATACAAATTTTGAAAGACAAAACACCTAACACACCATGAGGTTTGATGAGTAATCATCAAATTTCATGAATTAATTTTCTGTTATTAGGAATTATTTTACGTATAACATTATTGTATTATACATAAAAAATATTTGAGGAATAAACAACGCTAGAATGCCATACAAAAGAAATTCAAATCAAACATGAATAAGAAAAATTTTAAATTTCTTTTTAAAATAATTATTTTATCATATTCTAATTAAAATAAAAAAAGAAAAAACAATCACACTAGTTTTTTTGTGTGAATGGAGTCATCCAAGATTGGATGATGTTTTTGTTTAAATCAGCAAATGCATTTACGTTATCGTTAAATGTTTTGATATTTTGTACGGTTGCATCAATGGTGGTTTTTACCAATTGATTGTTTATTGTACTTGCTTGGACAATTTGCTTGTTGGTATCTACAATTGCAGTTTTTGCAGAATCAGGAATATCAGTTTTCATTCCAGATTTTTTTGCAAATTCTTGTTGCATAGATACTGCAGCATTAATTGATTTTTCGCATGTTTTCATACATTCATCTTGCAAATGTGTAATAGATTGAAAATACTGTGGAGTTTGTTTTGTGATATTTTCAAAGAATTTTTGAACATTTTGCTTATACAATGTGTATGCATCGCTATTTTGAGTTTGTGTGCTCATGTCCTCTAACTATATCACTGCTATATATACTATTGGTAATGAATGGTAATGAAAGGTTAGAATTGCCCTATAGTGGAGATGGTAGGTTCAGAAAATATTTTAAAAAATGAGCCTAAAATTCCTTCTCAGATCACATAACCATACATAAAATTTTATTTCAAATTATCTTTTGTTAATCATGGATGAATGCAAATTACCTGATGAATTAAGAATAGAACCTACGACACAATTTTATCTTCCAAACACACATCCAAAGAATTGAAAGCATCAGAAGGAATTGAGATTTCAACAATAAAATTTCCATTAGTATCATTGTTCATTGCATTGATTGGTGTTGCATTGTCAATGTGGGGTGCAAGCTGGGATATTACATCTCATTTACTTAGAACCCCTGAGACATTCTTTACTCCCTCACACATGGTTTTGTATTCAGGAGTAGGAATCAGCCTAGTTAGCGCAATACTAAGTTTAGTTATACTAATGACAAAAAGACAAACAAGAAAAAAGTCATTTGCTTTTGGTTTGAAGATCATCATTGTGGGTGCACTTTTACAAGTGATTGCAGGTCCAGGGGATTTTTACTGGCATGAATTATTTGGAATAGATGGCTTGCTCAGCCCTACACATTTGACACTTGCTTTAGGAATAATGATTGTTTCAATTGGTTCTATGATTGGGTTTGCAAGAATACATTCTCATCTTGTTGAAAAAAATAGTTTTGTAAAATTGATTCTGCCAATATCTTTTGGTGTTTTATGGTTTAGTGTCATGTGGCTCATATTTTTCTTTGTGCTGCCAATTTCAGATGGAGATACTCACAACTTTAATCCTGATCCATATGTTGCAATTGTGCTGAGTTTTGTGGCATTACCGTTCACATTTTCAATAGTATTTTGGTCAGCATCAAAATCCTTCAATATTTTTGGTGTAGCCAGTTCATCCGCACTTGTATTTATTGTAATGAATGTGACATCAAATATAATCACATCAGAAAATCTTTTGATTTATTTACCGTGGTTTGTAGCGCCTATGATTAGTGCGGTAATTTCAGATTATGTGTTGAGTAAAAAGATAAAATCTAAATTGATTCAAAAACATGGTGAAAAAATATCAGGAGCCGTTTTAGGATCCATGTTTTTCATATTCTGTTTTCCCATGCTATCAATGACTTTTTTGGATCTTTACTTGTTTAATGATGTTTTTACATATGATATCTTGCCTACTGCATCAAGTACTGTAGTTGAGATCTGGATTATGACCATTATTCCTGGAGCAATAATGGGAATGCTTGGTATGATGTTTGCATCAAGAAAATTAAATCAGATTTCCAATAACCAGATAACAAAATCTGAGAAGAACACATCATAGTCAATACCAACATTTTTAATTTGATGGACTTATTTGCAGACAAAATGGTCTACGGAATTCACAAACCAAATTGAGAATGAGAATGAATTCAAAGTTAACTAATTTTGATTATTCCTTGTTCTCCTAGGAATTCAATTCCTTTCATAAAGTCTCATCTGAAATAAGAACTGTAGACCACCATCCAGTATTGTTTTTTACCCAATCTTGGATCCCCTTAGAATTAGAAGAATTTTCTTGGGATGATGGAATCGAGATTATCTTTTCTTTAATCAAAAATTGAATTGATTGAATGAATTCATCGTCACCCACAATGTCTTCGGCCCACCGATCTGCACTATTCTTTATCCATGGCGGAATTTCAACTTTAGTAGATGGAACTTCTTTTGCAGTTTTTAAATTATAAAAAGAAACAATCTCAAAATCCGATTTTGATGTAAAAAAATTTCAAAATTTGTTTTTCCCTGTCCTGTCAAAATTAGCGTAAATTGATAATTCCCGTCATTTGATATCAAAGATGATTCTCGATGGATTCCATTTTGCGCAACAATACCCAGAAATGTTTGACTTTGACCTATATTTGTCCATATTTCATTTCCATCAGAATCTGTAATGCCATATACAAATAACAGGTCATCGATTGGATTGTTATTTGCATCTAAGAATGAAAACGTAAATGGGATTTCCAGGACCGGCCATAAATCAATTAAATATAGGTATTAAATAAATCTAGAACAAAATCTTTCAAAAAATATTATTGCTTCAATTGGAAATGGAGACACTTACACTTTGTTTATTTTTACTTCTAGTGTTTTCTGTTATCACTGTCATTCCTACAGTCTTTACAGATGAGAGTAATAAGATGATGACGAGGGAGAATATGAATAATTTATCAGTTCTACGTATTCCTATTAAACAAAAATCACATAAACGTATCATGAAATCAAATAAAACACAATCAAAAGAGGTATCACTGACAGTAGATGCGTTAGTTGATGTAGCAACAAATGCTTGGAACGAAATCAGATCATCTGGACAGGCCATCAAGGTAGATCCAATTTAGATATGATCAATGTCAAAGTATATCAAAATGAAGGCATCTCAAAGTTATTTTTAAAAAGATACATGAAATTTTCTTGTTAAATAATCATGTAATGAAAATTTGACATTTTATCGTCTATGATAACAATTAACCTTTTTCTTTTCTTATCTGATTGTAAATTGTTTCAATCAGTCTTTTTAATTGTTCATCAGTTATCTCAGATGATATTTTTTTCCCATCAATTTCAATTCCTATTTTTTGAAATTTCTTTATTGTTAAATATAGCAAATGAGATATGCCATAAACTATCCGAGGGGTTTCCATTAATCCTAACAAAAACTCTACATTGACATTAGCAAGAATATCGTCGGCATCAGGTTGCAAAGTCTCACACGATAGACATTCTGCTCTGCGTTTGAGTACTAGCGGCAAGTTGGCTTCAAGATATCTGACCACTTCGCCTTCCTCACGGGAATGACATGAAAAACTTGACTGTATAATGATCAGGCGATCCGTATTCCTTTCAAACATTGACTTTTTTTCTAATTATGGCAAATAATAGTTATCTCAATATTTCTCTAATTATCCAGATTAATCTCAACTGGTGAGAATATCAATTTTTTCCATTTTGAATAGGCAGTTTGATATCGGAGGTTCTCTAATGATGAGCATATGCCAACGTGGAACTGCAAGAAATGCGACATGCCGGTGACTACGATGAACCCTGACAATTACATGTCATGCCCTCACTGTGGAAAGAGCATGTTTCAGGTTGAATGATTGGATTCTGTCTTGTCGGTTTTTCAATGATCGAGACAATTCTTCACCATGATCGAGACAAGTGTAATCTTAGATGATTCAAATCCATTTAGATTAAATGATACACCTTGACTGATTGTAAAGATGGATATGTACATAATTTTGCGTGGTTTGATATTCAAAACAAGAAAATGTGCATATATTGTTTAATTGAAGAATAACTAATCGTTAAACCAAATCCTGTAAATCCACGGTTTCGATTGGTTTTCTTCCCATAAAACCAGAATCTTTTTCATGCCAGAATTTTATCACAGTTTCACCGTATTTCCAACAAAGCCAAACCTCCTCTTCAAATCTTTTTGAAGGAAAATCCAACAACCCCTGCTCAATACTTTTTACAACAACACCAGTATTTTCCAATATTTCAACGGATTGATAGAATTTTGTTATTGCTGTATTTAGCTTTTGCTTAAGATTCACATAGGATTCAAAGGAATCTGTAGTTGAAATGCTCATCTGTAATTCATGTTCTATTTTTTTTATTTCGGTATTTTTTGCTAGAGCGTATTCATATTTTTTTATCACGTCAGGTAATGCAGCATTTGCTTCGTTTGTTGTGAAAAACGTAAACATGTATCTGTTCAAAAAATGGAGATTAAAAATCTTAGGTGTTAAAATTGGCTGGGTTCTATAAATACAAAACATACCCACAATGAGAAAATAAAAACATGCTCACTACATTCACTATCTCATCCAAAATTGAGGGATCTTTACACTATGGATAAGTTGGGGGAATGAAAAATTGATGATCTGTGCGACCATAGAAGATGAGAAGACTAGAAAAAATAAGGAATTATTGATTCACTCTCTGCCTCGAACCCATCTTAATGCAGCTAGTTTACCTTCCCAAAAAGCTAATTTCTCCGAATCATAGATGTTGTCATGCATTTTTTTTAATACATAACTGGATTTCTTTTTCTACTTCTTCATCTGTTCGCAAAGTTTCAGTCATAATATCAGACTTTTCTGCAAACTATCTGTGTTTTAAGAGGAAAGTACCTTTGACAAAAAAATTAAATTTGTAATCAGAATGTCTGGACAAAAGGAGAAACAGGGGTAGAACCTAATATACCCGAATACAGAACAAAAAAATGCGAAATTTGTATTTTATGTGGATGCATATTTCCAGATAAATGGAAACTATAAGATGACAAACAATAAAGAAAATGAAATAAAGGTGTTCATAATCATATCCAATGAATTTTCCGAATCAGGTATTGTCGGAGTATTTGAGACGTTAGAAAAAAGTGTTAAATGCATATCACAATCAACAAAATATTTTCGTGATCTTACAATAGAATTATGGGAAGGCAATGAACAATTGGCAACGTGGTCTTGTGACCCCTATGACTTGAAACCAAAATTAAGATGGGAGAAAAAATCAGACTATAACTGAATTATTAAGTAACATGAAATAATGGAGATTACAATATGAATGAGATTCACAACCTTGACGAGAATCATTTTTTGGTATTGAATTCAAACGGGACTGGTCGGACTACTTTTACATGTAATAAGACAAAAGGAGTTGTTAGATGTGAGGAACAATTCAATTTTTGTCCGATATGCGGTAATCGATTATTGATAAATCGTTAATTTTATGACTTCTAAGATAAAAAGTCTTACAGGTAAAATTATTATATTTTTAGATGGAGATAAGCTGTTCTCAGTTAATGGTGATTTCTCTTTGTGGAAATCTAAAGAGAAAATAGAGATACCCAGAAAACCCCCAATGCAAACAGAAGTAAAAGAATTCCATACACAACCACCATCATCTCAACTAAAACAAATTAATTCTAAAGTTATGGCAAAAATTGAAATGAGAAATAATCATGAAGAAGAAATATTGTGTTTGTTTTGCTATGAATTGTTAGAACCTACAAGAAAACAGATTGTACAGGACATAGTTAAAATCAAACAGGAATTGTTAACATGACATCTAGCAACAGAGGTAAAATACAGTGAGTAGGTTAATTTACGAGTCAGTAAGGAAATTGCTGGCAGAACAAAAATCTGGATGGTATTATGTGTTTGAGAACGAGATGCTGAAAATCAACATCAATGACAATTTTGTTGATCATGAAATTTTACATCAAATTCAAAATCTAGACTTTAGAGT
The DNA here is from genome assembly GCA_029860565.1 of Candidatus Nitrosopumilus sp. Classification (GTDB taxonomy): domain Archaea; phylum Thermoproteota; class Nitrososphaeria; order Nitrososphaerales; family Nitrosopumilaceae; genus Nitrosopumilus. Next base: position 11,149 of record JAOUAY010000005.1, on the reverse strand, counting down.
TGGTGAAATTAGATATTTGGAAAAATTTGGCATTATTTTTTCAGTTATTGAAGAAAATCCGGAATGACAAAACAATTAGATAGTAGTATTAGATACATATCAGATTCAAGTCCTGTAACCCCTAGTTTTGTTGTAGATGTTTCTTTATTCACTGAGAAAGAAAGATAAAATACAAGAAAACAGACAGTGAACATCTTAAAGGAGTATATAGCAAACCAAAGAATACCAATAATGTCTAAAAAATGTGAAACTTGTGGAGAAAATTTGGGGCCATTTGAAAGGGATGTTTGCGGTCCATGCAGAATAAAAGATCCCAAGTTTAAAGAAGAATTAGATGAATGATCTAACAATCATTTTGTAACAAGTGTGACCACAATATCAAAGAATGTGATTTACACATACTCCTCACAGATTAGATGAATGTTATTCTGTTGTTTAGATATTTTATGTAATTGACATCCAATAATTTTTGGCCAATAAAAAACGTAAAGTCACAATAAATTAAATAAATTCAGATGCAAATTTATTAAGAAATCCATCAGAGAGATTTCATGAGCGAGGATCAACTAGAGGAATTAATTATTCAAATCATCAATGGTGCCGTATCAACAATCCCGGCATATTTAGAAGAAATCAAAGAAAACAAAGAAACACTCAAAGTAGAAAATCCACAAGAATTTGTCTATGGAATTGTCATAGGCATGGCACTGGGCATGGGAGGTGCAATTCTAAGTGCACAAAAAGAAACACCAACTGAAGAAGATCAAATGAAAATAAGAGACATCGTATACAGACACATCCCTGAAATAAGAGAACGAATTTTTAATTGATAGAATTTAGTCAAAAAGAAATAGAATTTCTAAAAAAATTAGAAGTAAGAATAGCTACATCTCATGACAACATATCGCATGTAAAACCAGTATCATTTGTATTTGAGGACAATGCAATAATTATAGCCACAGATTATAACACACGAACATACGCCAACATCAAATCAAATTCTCAAACAAGCATTGTAATTGATGTTTACAAATCAGGAGATCATAAAGCAATATGCATCAAATTTAGAAATCTAGTCTGTCATGCATCCATGTTTGATAGCCCAAGACTCATTTGCAAACTCACTAGACGAACAAAACCTCAATTCCAAATGACCCAAACTAGCATCAAGTAATTCTTCATTGAGAATCATGTCATTGCAGGTAATTATCCCGACCATTCTGGCATGATCATCTAAAACATGTCCATCATCCTCATCTACCAATACTTCAGAGCCAACAGGACAGATTGTCTGAATAAAATTCTTCGAATCCACTCCCCCATATCCCTCTAAATTAGGAGCTGATACCAATGCAAATCGCACAGACTGATCATCGACATGAATGGTATCTCCATCAATTATTTCAGTCACAGTTCCTATGATGCATCCTGCAGTTCCAGAGCAATCTTGTGAGAAATGCTGGGAAATATCGAATTCAGTTTCCTGCAAAAGTTGTGATGAGGTTGCAACGCTTTCAGGGGGGCCGGTTGCTTTTTCCACTGTCACATCTACTCCAATTGATTCAGTTATTTGATTTTGAGTCATATTATTTCCTGCAATTATTACAACGATTACAATTATTCCTGCACCGATTCCGATCATTGCACCTTTTTTCATAATTAACTCATGCAATTACTATAATTAAAAACACTCCGACAAACAAATTTCCGTTATAATTTAGGTTATGTTACATTTTTTGTGTCTACAGGAAATTTCTATTTTTACTGATTGTCGATAAAAATAGAATTCTCACTTTTCATTTCCATTAGACAATTCTATGAAAACCTAATTATCGAATTGGGCTATCGATGATCCCATTTGCAATTAGAACCATCAATGCTACTGGCACACCAGTTCCTACTAAAATTCCAGTTAAAACCAAAGTATCTCTTTTGTCCATTATGTATCAATAGCTAGCTCTAGGGAGGTTTAATTCTTTCGTCTTGCTTTAATCTCTAGAAAATTTTACGGAACAAAAGACAGTGAAATTAGAATAATCCCATACAAGATTATTTAACCTTAGATAGGAATAGGACATTAGAAAAAAGAAAAACAGTTTTGAATATATTTAGTTAAATAATTGTTTATAAAAAAGACAAAAAATAAAAAATTGTTAAGATGTTTTATCTCCTTACTTAAGTATCTCATAAATATTCAAAGTTTAAGGTTCGACGAAATCAAAAAAGACGCTTCAATAACCCACCCCCGGTTGTGAACTGTTGACATTTCGATGAACCTATTTTTTTATATTTAATCTTAAAAATAATAGTCTTTCATAATCCTATACAAGATTATGTAGTTTGTAAGTTTTGAATATATTCTTGACTTTAGCACACCAATTTATGAATACTAATAATCAGTACCACAAACTGAGCAATGACATCTTCCATCTGAATATGTATTATTCCTACAATTAGGGCACCAATTTTTTGACATTTTATACTCAATCAAAGGATCAATAATTTTGTTTTTACCAAGTAATGTTAAAATATTTTGATTTTGAATTAAATATTTCATAATCTTAGATAGAATTATGAAAAACTACGAGAGAAATTATCATTACATTACCTACATAACCTCTCCATAATCTGAATACTGAAAATACTCTGGTTTGTACCAAGTGGAAGAAGAATTGTAAAAGTTACACTCGTAATACATTGGATATAATGGTCCTAGCCTTTCACGTTCTGCATCCATGATTTCCTAGTGAAATCGCACCCTTGGAATTCCTGCTTCAAATCCGCCTCCGACTCCAAAATAATCAGGTACCTGTTCAGGCACTTGTCCTCCTACAATGATTCTTTCTGATTTGTCCAAGTATTTATTAAAACAAGGAGGTGGTAGAAAAAGAGTATTAAAATGTCTAACAAGATAAAATGTTCTCACATCCTAGTTGAAAAACAAAGTGAATCCCTAGTCATTTTAGAAAAGATCAAAAATGGTGAAAAATTTGGAACCTTGGCAAAAGAATTCTCAACGGATAAAGGCAGTGGGAAAAAAGATGGAAACTTGGGCTATTTTACAAAAGGCATGATGGTAAAACCTTTTGAAGATGCAGCATTCAAACTTCAAATTGGAGAGATTTCAGAGCCAATTAAAACAGAATTTGGATACCACATCATCAAAAGATTAGGATAGGTTATTTCGGAGATCACATCTATTAAACCAAAATAAAATACACAACGTTTTTTGCAGATTTAAAATTAAGACATTCATGGTACTTACTGAGAAAACACTTGAAGAGATTATCTCATATCTAGACAAATCCATCAATAATTTAGCAAAAGATGCATTTAAAAATCTAGAGGTAGATGGAGGGTTTTCAGGAGTTGAAAATTTTCTTCAAAATCAGTTTGATGTGAGATTAGAGAATTTACTAGTTGCAAAAAAGAGTGGTATTCATCATTTAGAGTCAGGAATGAAAAATAAAATAATTCAAAGAAAACAAATAATTTTTGACAACATAACTAGACAGTACAAAAACTAGAGAAATGCATCTAGTCCTGTTTTTTTAGATTCAATTTCTTGATTTTTCTCCAAAACTTGAGTCATCTGTTCACCCATGAATTTGGCAGCAGTCATTTTTCGTTTTCCTATCCAATAGTATGTTTCATCAATAGTATTTTTTGCAATTAAAACTACAAGTTTACCAGTATCTTTTCTGCCAGTTCTTCCCCTCCTTTGGATAAATCTAACAGAGCTTGGCACGTTGTCATAAAAAATTACTTGATTAACTTCAGCAATATCTAATCCTTCCTCCCCAACACGAGTTGCAACTAGCACACGAAAAAGGCCATCTCTAAAATTTTGCACAGTTTCAATTTGCTTTTTTTGTTTTAATCCAGTTACACCAGCTTTGCCAATTAAAATTCCTGCAGAAATACCAAGTTTAGTAAGCTGATTGAAAATTAGATCAACAGAATCCCTATAGCTTGTAAATATCAAAACTTTGCCTGGAACAGATTCAATGATTTCTTTTAGTTTTGGAATTTTTGAATGTTCAATTCCACGCAATTGTGCTTCTTTTGCCAAATGTATGGCTCTTGTAAAATTAGGATCAAGTTCAAACAAGTCTTTTACTCCAACACCTTTTTTTGCTTTTGCACGCTCACAAAATTTTAGAAATGGCGTAATGCCATGAGCCTCAAGTATGTTTAATGCATAATGAATTCTAATTGCTGTGAACAGTGGTTTTGCTGAACGTCTATTCTGAGTTAATACAAAAGGCCTATTTCTAAGAAGTGCTGAAAGAGATTGTTGTTCTGCTAAACGAATCCCATTTTTTCTTAGAGTATCATACCTTTCATCTAATGCCAATTTCAGCAAGGTTTGAATTGCTTTTAGTTCAGGCGGAAGTTCTACGTTAATCCATTCGGTGTTAGTTTTTTGGGTGTATGGCTTCACATCAGCACTATCTTCTGTTCGTTCTGCAATACTTGAAATCCCAAGTTTTGTTAGAATTTCAGTAGCTTTTTCCTTTTCACTTGGCAAGGTGGCAGTCATTCCAACAATTCTAGAGGATGAATTCTCAAAACGTTCAGCAATGCCAGAATAGGCATAATCACCAACAGTCCTATGAACTTCATCAAAGATGACAAGATTGAATTGTTCTGATGATACGATTTTTCGATTCAAATCATTTCTAGCAATTTCAGGAGTTGCACAAATTATACTGCTATTCCAAAGTTTGGTTCTTTTTGCTATTGGATCCTCTCCAGTAATTATAGATATATCATCCAGTGTAAGATTATTTTTTAAAAATTCATAATGCTGATTCACTAAAACTCTAGTTGGAGCTAAAAACAATACACCACCAGTTCCCTTTGCAAGGTATTCAGCAATTACATGTAATGCAACAGCGGTTTTTCCAAGACCAGTAGGTAACACTACAATGCAGTTTTCTTTAATTGCTTGAGTTGCAAGATTTATTTGATAATCTCGTTTCTCAATAGAGTTTTTTTGGACATATTTTTTTTCAACAAATTCAGTCATACGATAAGAAGAAATCAGAATTTATTGATTTTATGCTTTCGTATAGAATTGTTGAGCTATTACTATACACTAAATCTATTCCTCTAATGAAAAAGAAATAGAACACTTACCATGATTACTATCGTAATTATGTGCCTAAAACCAGAGAAGTGTCTGAATTTCCATCCTTGCCACAATTACCAAAAAAACCTGCTTCAATTTTACATCTTTCCTGTATTTTGAACATATTTTCTGATTCACTATTCAAATGTTGAAATTATTTTAAAAGAAAGTATTATAAAAAATGGGTCCACAGTATTCACCTAATTCATAACATTGATCGCACAAGAATTCTCAGCTAGAGTGATCCATATATTGAACAGTCAAAGAGAATTTGTGTGAGTAGTTCTTTTGACAGACCAGATTGGGACGAATATTTTATGCTTCAAGCAGAACTTGCCAAACTTCGTTCAAACTGCATGACCAGGCAAGTTGGCGCAGTAATTGTCAGAAATCACAGGCAATTAGCAACAGGATACAATGGAACACCACCTGGAATCAAAAATTGTTTTGAAGGAGGATGTAAAAGATGTCAACTAAGAATGGAAGGAAAAATTGAATCAGGTGCATCACTTGACAGGTGCCTTTGCAATCATGCAGAAGCTAATGCCATCATGCATTGTGCAATTTTAGGAATTGAGGCAGGAACAGAGGGAGCGATACTGTATACAACATTTGTCCCGTGCCTAGAATGCACCAAAATGGCAATTACGATTGGAATTAGAAAATTTGTTTGCCTTGATGCATACCCTGAAACAGATTATGAGTTATTAAAAGAAGCAGGAGTAGAAGTGGTAAATCTAGATAAAAATAAAATTGTAAAATGGGCAAAAGAACTGGTAGGCAAATACGAAAACACTGTGTGAGAAAATGCAAGTAAATCTAGGAGAGAGTAAAAAAATTGAATCAATGATGCCAGCAATGTTGGTATCAGCTGCATATGATAACATTACAAAATCAGCTGTTTTGAAATTCTATGAACCAAAATCCAAAGAATTAATTCTATGGCATGACGAAACGGGCCATAAGCCATATTGCTATTCAAGATTATCCCCAGAAGAGTTAGATTTTCTTCAAGAAAGAGACGATGTACTTAAAATCAAACAGGTTAAAAAATATGATTTAATCAAAGATGAAGAAGTAGAGATGTCACAAATAATTGTAGATAGTCCGTTATCCATTGGTGGGAATTTTGGAGAGAGTATCAGAAATCAAATTGAAACTTGGGAATCAGACATAAAATATTATGAAAATTATCTCTATGACAGAGGATTAATTGTTGGGAAATACTATGAAATTAAAGATGGAAAAATAATACCGCATGATTTAGAAATTTCAGATGAAGTAAAAATTGCACTGAAAAGTTTGTTGTGGGACAAAGTTGACAGTGAAAGTATGGTAGATGCAGAAGAGTTTAAAACTTTCATTTCAGAATGGGCCGAATTACTAAATCAACCAATTCCAAGAATAAAGAGACTCAGTGTAGATATCGAAGTAGAGGCAGTGATTGGACGAATTCCAGATCCAAAACTTGCTGAAAAAAAAGTCACAGCCATAGGACTGAAGGGTTCTGATGGATTTGATCAAATTTTTGTGCTCAAAACAGAGGAAACAGAAGAAGGGACAAACGAGTTAGATCCCAACATCAAAATCAAATTCTATGATTTGAGTGAGGAAAAAAAAATGATAGAAGATGCATTTGAGATAATCAAGACATTTCCATTTGTTCTGACATATAACGGGGACGAGTTTGACCTACCGTATCTTTACAACAGAGCAGAAAGACTAGGGGTGAAAAATTCGGAAAACCCATTTTACATGATGAGGGATTCTGCAACTCTGAAAAAAGGAGTTCATCTTGATTTGTATAAAGTTCTTTCAAATCGTTCATTTCAAATCTACGCATTCAGTCAAAAATACACCGATTTTTCATTAAACAGCGTCTCAAAAGCATTGTTAGGAAAAGAGAAAATAGATTACGGATTAGAGTTTGACGAACTATCACTTTACCAGACTGCAAACTATTGTTACAATGATGCTCTATTGACATATGAGCTTACCAGCTTCAACAAGGATTTGTTGATGGATCTTCTTGTAATTATTGCAAGAATTGGAAGAATGCCAATGGATGACATTGCAAGGATGGGAGTATCTCAATGGATTAGGAGTTTATTGTATTATGAACATCGGAAAAGAAATTGTTTGATTCCAAAACGGGAAGAACTTCAAAGAAGATCAGAGGGAGTGATGTCTGATGCAGTAATTAAAGACAAAAAATATAGAGGAGGACTCGTTGTCGAACCTAAAGAAGGAATTCATTTTGACGTAGTAGTTATGGATTTTGCAAGTCTGTATCCCAGTATTATCAAAGTTCGAAATCTATCTTATGAGACAGTAAGATGTGCTCATGAAGAATGTAAAAAAGACATTATTCCACAAACCAATCATTGGGCATGTTCAAAGAAAAATGGTCTGACATCAATGATCATTGGATCTTTGAGAGATTTGAGAGTAAACTACTACAAGAGCCTGTCAAAAAAGGAAACTCTGACTGAGGATCAGAGACAACAATACACCGTAGTCAGTCAAGCACTCAAAGTGATTCTAAACGCCAGTTATGGGGTAATGGGCGCTGAAATATTTCCATTATACTTTCTACCAGTAGCTGAAGCAACAACAGCAATTGGAAGACATACAATTTTGGAGACAATTAAAAAATGTGAGTCAATAGGAATAGAAGTACTATATGGGGACACAGATTCATTATTTCTCAAAAAACCAACTCAAGAACAAATTCAAACAGTAATTGAACAAGCAAAAAAGGATCATGGTGTAGATTTGGAGATTGACAAGACATACAGATACTGTGTATTAAGTAACAGAAAGAAAAATTATCTTGGAGTTACAAAATCGGGCAAAGTAGATGTCAAAGGTCTAACTGGGAAAAAATCACATACACCAGCATTTATCAAAAAATTATTTTATGAATTAGTAGATATTTTATCCAAAGTTCAAACAATAGAAGATTTTGTAAAGGCAAAACAAAAAATCTCTGAAAAAATTGCCATATGCGGTAAAAAGGTAGAAGCAAAAGAAATCCCATTAGAAGATTTGACATTCAATGTAATGCTGAGTAAAGCACCGTCAGAATATGTAAAGACAATCCCTCAACACATCAGAGCTGCGAGACAATTAGAATCAATTAGAGAAATAAAAAAAGGGGATAAAATTTCATTTATCAAAATTTTAAACAAACCAGGAGTAAAACCCGTAGAGTTAGCAAAGAAAGAAGAAATAGATTCAAAAAAATACATGGAGTTCATGGAATCAACATTAGAACAAATTACATCATCAATGGATTTAGATTTTGATACAATGTTAGGAAAACCAAAACAGACAGGATTAGATGAATTCTTTTGGAGTTAAAATGAGATATGGAAATTGATGGAACATTACTTACCATACTTGGAGTGGCAGCCGGAGTTTTAATTCTCACGGGATGGGTAGAACAAATTTACAAAGGATATAAAACAAAAAGTCTAAAAGATGTTTCAAAATTTTTGATGATCTTTATTTCAACAGGTTCAATTTTGTGGTCAATTTATGGAATCATAGTATCAGATGTATTTATCATAGGCACAAATATTGCAGGAATTACTCTAATGATGATAGTGTTAACAATGAAGAGGAATTACGACATTAAATCAAAAACAACACATGTGTAATCAAGGATTAAATATAATACAGAAAAGATCAAAAAAAGATGTTTGTAATCAACTGTAAAAATTATGAAGAAATTGCGGGAGACAATATAACCAAATTTGTGAAAACTGCTGAAAAAATCTCCAAAAAATATAAAATAAAAATTGCAGTATCACCACCACAACATCTCATAGGGCTTGTATCAAAAAGTTCAATTCCAATTTTAGCTCAACATATAGATGACTCTAAAGTTGGCAGCACCACAGGTTTTGTAATTCCAGAATTACTAAAAAAATCCAAAGTAAAAGGATCATTGATTAATCACAGTGAACATAGAATATCAAGTAAAGAAATAGAAAAACTGATTTTAAAATTAAAGGAATTAAAGATGATGTCTATTTTATGTGTAAAAGATGTTGCAGAAGTTAAAAAATATGTGAAGCTAAATCCAGACTATATAGCAATAGAGCCTCCAGAACTAATTGGCTCAGGAAAAGCAGTTTCAAAAGAAAAACCGGAATTAATTGCAAAAGCGGCAAATGCAGTAAAAAACACAAAAAACAGTACAAAACTACTTTGTGGAGCTGGAATTGTTTCAGGAGAAGACGTTGCAAAAGCAATAGAATTAGGATCTAAAGGAATCCTAGTTGCAAGTGGAATCATTAAGGCAAAAGATTGGAACAAGATAATGTCAGATTTTGCAAAATCAATGATTTAATACCCCCCTTTTAAGATTGGATAATCGTAAAAAATGAAACAAGTTTATTTTTATGACGAAGGTGACGGAAAAAACAAAAAACTCCTAGGAGGAAAAGGAGCAGGTCTGTGTGAAATGACCAGACTAAAGCTACCAGTACCACCAGGATTTACAATCACTACCGAAGTTTGTAAGAAATACTATGACAATAATAAAAAACTGCCAAAAACACTCATGGCAGATGTTAAAAAAAATATTGCAAAAATAGAGAAAAAAACAGGGAAAAAATGGAACTCCAAATCAAACCCTTTACTAGTATCAGTTAGATCAGGTGCAGCAATATCCATGCCTGGAATGATGGATACTATCCTGAATTTAGGACTAAATGATCAAACAGTATTAGGACTAGCTGAAAAAAGTAGCAACCCAAGATTTGCATGGGACTCCTATAGAAGATTTGTTCAATTATTTGGCAAAGTTGTATTTGGAGTAAATGATAGTAAATTTGACGAAGTTTTAGAAGCAGCAAAGAAAAAGCAAAACGTTGAAGAGGACAGTGATTTAAATGAAGAATCACTCAAATCAATCGTAGAACAATACAAGCAAATTTGTGATAAACATATCGGAGGGAAATTCCCAACAGATCCTACAGAGCAAGTAGAACTTGCAATTAAAGCAGTCTTTGGAAGTTGGATGGGAGAAAGAGCAATCGTATACAGAGAGAGAAATAACATTACAAAAAATATTGCAGATGGAACTGCAGTAAACATTGTATCAATGGCATTTGGAAACATGGGTGATGATTGTGCCACAGGTGTCGTGTTTACAAGGAATCCAGGAGATGGAACACGTAAGATCTATGGTGAATATCTAATCAATGCTCAAGGTGAAGATGTGGTAGCTGGTGTAAGAACAGGAAAGCAAGTTGATGAAATGAAAAAAGACCTACCAGAATCATACAAACAATTAGCAAAAACATGTGAAAAATTAGAAAAACATTACAAAGAACCACAAGACATTGAGTTTACAATTGAACAAGGACGATTCTATTTGTTACAAACAAGAAATGCAAAAATGAATGCCATAGGAATGATAAAAACATCAGTAGACATGGTTAAAGAAAAATTAATTAGCAAAGACAGAGCACTAACTAGACTTCAAGCAGAACAACTAGAACAACTACTACACAGAACAATGGACCCAAAAGAAATCAAAAACTATGAACAATTTGCAAAGGGTATTGCAGCGTCTCCAGGGGCAGCAAGTGGAATTGCAGTGTTGGATGTTAAAAGAGCAACTGCAATGGGTGAAAATGGTGCTAAAGTAATTCTAATCAGAGAAGAAACAAAGCCAGAAGACGTTCCAGCATTCTTTGAATCAGTTGGAATTTTAACCAGCAGAGGAGGTAAAACATCTCATGCAGCAGTAGTAGCTAGAGGAATGGGTAAGCCCTGTATTGTTGGATGTTCTACTTTGAAAATTGATAATGACAATAAACAATGCAGTGTTGATGGAAAAATAGTTAGAGAAGGCGATGCAATAACAATTGACGGTAGTTCAGGTAATGTATACATAGGAGACATTCCAACAATAGAGCCAGAATTTACATCCGATTTTAAACAGATTTTAGAATGGTCTCAAAAAGCAAAGAAGATAGGAATCAGAGCTAACGCAGATAC
>JAOUAY010000176.1 GCA_029860565.1 Candidatus Nitrosopumilus sp. | reverse complement strand
GAAGATGATCTAGATTCCTTAAACAGTAAAGTGGGCGATATGAAAAAACAACTTTCTATCAAGGCACAAACCGAAATTGATAATTTGTTAGAGAAAACTCGAGAAATGGCTACAAAAGAAGCTGAAGTTATTATTAATGCGTCTCAAGAAAAAGCAACTGCTGAATCTGTAAAAATTGCTCAACAAGGAGATGTAAAATTATCTGAAATCCAATCAAATATTGATGCTAATTTTGATGAAGCAGTCAAACATGTAGTGTTCACTGTTTTGAAGGCATAAATTCTAACAACACATTTTATCTTATCTATTATCTATTCCTCTCATTAATTTCATATTGGAATTACAAACAAATGCAATCTAAAATTAATATGAATTATCCATTCTGTATCTGTATAATTATAAAATTTAGAGAACGAGATAGAATTTAGAAGTCATTTGATTTTTGGATTATATAGAAAAAACGGTTTGAAATGTAATAATCATGGAAATAAAAGAAAAATTACTATGAAAAAAATAAAATGCGATGAAAAAGGATTTCGTAAATATAGAGGTAAATTACGTTATGAGAAACATTACTTTGAAGCAAAATAGAAATCAAATACTAAATTTGAAAAAAGAGAAACTCTCAAAAAGTTTGTGGTAGTCATCAGTGGTATATCTGGGGCCATAATATGATCTATAGTGATTTATCAATTCATTGTAAATTTATGAAAAAACAGTTTAAAATCTAATCTTTCTAAACTATGGATTTATGATTATGTAATATGGAAATTATTAAACATCTATTCTGTTTTTGTAATTAATAGATTTTATGTTGTTTATTATGTCCGAAAATTCTAATTAAAGAGCAAAATAGAAATTCCTTTTATAAAATATGTTTCTTAATTAGAATCATTTAGATACTTTGTCTACCTTATGTTGAAAAATCAGATTTTTGATTGTAAAAAATTATGAAAATAGGTATTATTTCATAATTTCTGAGTTTTACTCAATTAGCATGGTAATGAAAGTACGAAAATATTAAAAATTTTCTTTTTTTTTAAATAAAAAATGAAATTTTTTATCAAACAATTATATTGATATTTGTTAATTTTTCAAAAATTATTAACTTAAAATAAGCTATACATATTTATTTAAGATTTCTTGCTTTTATTTGAAAATAATAATTTTGATCTCTAAATAATTTGAAATATTTATAATATTTAGTACATTTTTTTGAATATTTCATCGATCCATCCTTATATAGTTATGAATTATATACAATAATACCAAGATGACTTGTAAAGGAATTTGTGTTAGATATAAGGCTCAAAAGCCGGTTGGCACTGGAAGATATGCTTCAGGACAACGTCGATGCCAGATTTGTGAAATATTCATCAAATGGGAAGGACTTTGGTGTCCATGTTGTGGATATAGATTAAGAACAAAACCACGTAATTTGAAATACAAAGCAAAATTACGTGCTAGAGTTGAGGCTGATTCTATTGAAGCTCAAGCAGCTACTGAGATTGAATCAGAAGTTCCAGAAATAACAGTTAAAGCTAAAACCAAATCTAAAGCTAAAACTGCTAAAGCTAAAACAACAAAATCCAAAGCAAAAACAACTAAAGAAAAAACTCCGTGCAAATACTGTGAAAAACTATTTGTTTATCCAGATAAACATGAAAAGAATTGCAAGAAGAACACTGAAGTTGTATCTTCTCAGACTAATGAATCAATAGCAATAAAAGCATAAGATTTGTTCATAGCTCGTTGACCTCTCCAAATGGGTTTTTCCAGAAAATGGTAAATTTGGAGAGTCGTAGTTTTTCTTTACAAATTCAAAAATTTGAAAACGGATATTTTGTTTCTGTAACTGAAGGTTCTAACAAATTAGGTTCGATGGTTGTTTCTTTAGCCACTGGACCTACTTCTATTACAACTACTATTATTCCATCTAGATCAGAATCTCTTTTTCTAAAACTTGTTGCTGAACGAATCAGTACTAAGATGAGAGGAATTGCTTTAGTTTCTACATTTATTCAAAAACAATTAGAACCTGATACCGCAAAAACCTTAATGTCTGAAATTATGGAGATGATTGAAAATGAGTGATTTAAGAAGTTACATTTCACAAATTAAAAAAACTAAAGAACTTAAAATCGTAAAAACCAATGTCTCATCAAAATTTGAAATTGCTGGAATTACTGCTAAGGTTGACGGTTCACATGCTGTATTATTTGAGAAAATCAAAGAAAGTAATTTTCGTTTAGTTTCCAATTTAGTTGGAACTAGAAAAAGATTTGGTATTGCAGTTGGTGGTACAGAATCTAACATTCATGAAAAAATTATTTCAGCAATTAAAAAAGCTAAAAAACCAAAAATAATTCCTTTAGGAAAATTTATGGAAAATAAATCAAAAAACCTCCTTTCTATGCCTATCGTGACTCATTTTGAAAAGGAATCTGGTCCCTTTATCACATCATCTATTGTATATGCCAAAAATCCTGAAACAGCAAAACAAAATTCTTCTTTTCATAGATTAATGCCTATTGATAAAACTCATTTTTCAATAAGAATGGTGGAAGGTAGGCATCTACACAGATGTTTTATTGATGCAAAAGAACATGGAGAAGATCTTAAAATTGCTATTACTGTGGGAGTCCACCCAGCTATTTCAATTGCTGGTGCATATCAAGCTGACTGGGGAAAAGATGAAATTGATATTGCAAATTCTCTTTTGGGTGAAAAATTAACTTTAGCAAAACTTCCATTCACAGGATTAAATGTACCCTCTGGTTCTGAAATTGTCATGGAAGGAAAAATCCTTCGTGATAAAACTCATCCTGAATGGATGGTTGAAATGCTTCAAACATATGATCATAAAAGATCCCAGCCTATCTTTCAACTTGAAAATCTCT
>JAOUAY010000063.1 GCA_029860565.1 Candidatus Nitrosopumilus sp. | reverse complement strand
ACTGTAATAATGTCACTCCCTGCATCAATGTAATCTCTAACATGTTTTACAGGTTCATTTATCATCAAATGTGAATCAAATGGAATATTGGTTAGAGGTCTCAGTTCTTTGATTTTGATATGATCAAAAGTTTTGTTTGGAACAAATTGACCATCCATTACATCAAGATGAATGAAATTAGATCTGCCAGAAATGCATCTTTTAATCTCATTTTCCAGATTTGTCATATCTCCAGCAATGATTGAAGGGGCAATCATAAATTGTGAATCTAATTCAAGATTAATTATAGGAACCACATCAGAATCAGGAGATTTTCCATGCCATTGCGGATTATCCTCCATATGTTCTATGGATTTACCCTTAACGGTTCTAGCTATGATTATAGTAGGTACACCTTTTGTTGCTTTTGCTTTTCTAATTGCAGTATCAATTTGTTCAACTCTATGTCCAGCAATTTCAATAACATTCCAACCAAAGGATCTCCATTTATCGCCAGTTTTCCAACGAGAGGCATCTTTCCACATTTCAGAAATATCATCACCCTCTAATTTTTCATCAAGAGGCATAATTTTTTCAGTGTAGGAATCTTGTTGAATAAAATTTCTATCAAGAAAAGCAGTGAGATTATCAACTTTGTATTTTGCAGCTGTCATTGCAGCCTCCCAAACTTGACCCTCATCGGATTCTCCATCTCCAATTATAGTGTAAACATGATGATCTTTAGAATCAATTTTTGCAGCAAGTGCAATTCCAATAGAATAAGACAATCCAGTACCCAAAGAACCTCCACAAAATTCCACACCAGGACATTTTAGGTCTGGATGTCCCTGTAATTTACTACCAAATTTTCGTAGTGTTTCCATTTCCGAATCTGGAAAATATCCTGCAACTGCCATATTAGAAAACAAGCCAGGAGCAGCATGTCCTTTAGATAAAACTAAACGATCTCGATCTTCCCATTGAGGATTTGTAGGATCAAATTTTAGATGATTACTAAACAAACTACCCAAAATTTCAGCCATAGAAAATGAACCACCAGGATGACCAGAACCAGCAATATTCGTTGCTTTAATCACCAATTTACGAGCCCTAAGAATATTTTTCTTAATTTGATAATAATTTAGTCTCATCTGGATCATTACTTTTGTAATTTGAATAAAAATCTATTTCTGAAAAATTTTAATTTGATCGGTACTTGATATTATTATGAAAATTAAAGAAAATATGCCAATCATGTTATTTGACAATCAATGTTACTTGTGCATGAAATTTGCAAAATTTGTTAATTTTTTTGCTAGAGATAAAATCACGATGGTAGGACATTATTCAGATTTTGGAATAAAGATAAGAAATGAAATTTTAGATGAATTTGCATTAGAGATGTTTTGGTTTATTGATAAAAAAAGAGCAAGTGGAGGAAGAGCAGCATTATATCCATTAGTAAAATCAATTCTATCTAAAAAAACAAAAAAATCAGCAACAATCAAAATGGGTGAAGAGTGTCAACAAGATTGTAAAACTGTTAAAGCAGTATTTGTAAGATCATCAAGTCTTCTTACAAATAGTAGAAAAATAGATTTAAAGTAAATCTAAATATCACTTGAAAAAAGAGAATTTCAGTGAAGATTAAAACTGAAAAGTCTACAAAAAAGAAAACAAGTCTTTTATGTGGATTTGTATTAGAAAATTCCAATAAAGTTATAGGATTACCAAAATTTGATATAAAAATTACCTCTTCAATCAATCAATCGTTAAAAGATATGGATGGAAAATTGGGAAGATTGAGTATCATTCCAATTCCAGGAAAAAACCCAGTTCAAAGAATTCTACTTGCAGGAATAGGAAAAAAAGACAATCTGACAAAAGATACCATCAGATTCGTCTCAGGTAAAATCGCCCAAAAAGCAAGAGAGTTAAAATTAAAAGAATTTTCAATAATAACACCTCCAAATTTTATAATTGAACCAATTTCTGCAATATCCCAAATCATTGAAGGTACCAAAATGGCTCTTTACAAATTTGATAAATTTAAATCAGAAAAAATAGACACCATTCCAGAACTAACAGTTATTGTTTCTAAATCAAATAAAATTTCAAAAGCGATTAAGACAGCTGAAATTGTTGCGGATGGTGCAATATTTACTAAAAGTATTGCAAATTTACCTCCAAACGAATGTACTCCTACAACTTTAGCAAATTTTGCAAAAATTATTTCTAAAAAAAATAAAATGAAATGCAATATCATTTCAGAACCTGAATTGAAAAAACAAGGTTTTGGAGGAATTTCAGCAGTAGGTCAAGGAAGTAAAAATGAACCAAAGTTAATTGTTTTAGAACATAACCATGGACAAAAAAATGACAAACCAATTGTTCTGGTAGGAAAAGCAGTGACGTTTGACACAGGCGGCATTTCATTAAAACCTGGAAGTGGAATGGATGAAATGAAATTTGACAAATGTGGTGGATGTACAGTTCTCGGAATTATGAAATCTGTTTCAGAATTAAATCTACCAATCAATGTTATAGGCATTATTCCTTCAGTTGAAAATATGCCAGGTGGAGAATCATATAGACCTGGAGACATAATTAAATTATTTAGCGGAAAAACTGCAGAAATTCTAAATACAGATGCGGAAGGCAGATTAATTTTAGCTGATGCGTTGTCATATGGAGAAAAACAATACGCCCCAAAGGCAATCATTGATTTTGCCACTCTAACAGGTGCGTGTATTGTAGCACTAGGCACCAATGTAGCTGCAATTGTGTCAAATGATGAAAGACTAACAAAGAAAATCAACGATGCATCCAAAAGAACAACAGAAGAAGTTTGGGAACTTCCATTAAATCAAGACTATATGGATATGATAAAATCAGATGTTGCAGATATGAAAAATGTTGGGATTGGAAGAGCAGCTGGAACTATTACTGCTGCGGCATTTTTAAAAAACGCTATAGAAAATACTCCGTGGATTCACATAGACATTGCAGGAGTTGCATGGACACAAGGAGCTACAAAAGAAAAATCATACAATCCAAAAGGGGCTACAGGTTTTGGCGTAAGATTAATTTTAGACTATTTACAAAATTTATAGAATCAATAACCTCTACTATTTCTATCAGGTGTGCCAACATTGGGATTCCTCCAACCATGTTTGTCCATCATGTGATTTAATAATCTAATATCGTTATCACATATCTCTCCGCAAACACTACAATTTGGCATTAAACTCACATCAAACCAATTAATTCAATATTAAAAGATTGATTGAATAATTAAAAATGCCAGCACTGTTGCTTCCCAAGAGCTCTCGCATCTTAGTAGCACAACAGCGACGATAGGTTTGACTTCCAAGTTCGGAAAGGGATTGGGTCGCACCCTAACGCTATGGCCGGCTTGAGATTTAATGTAAAATTCTCATCTATTAACGTAACGCCAGATTTGAAATAATATGCCCAAAATAGGTATAAAACAAAGAAAATATTGGATTACAACATGACACATAGGGTAGCTGTATTAGATCAGGATCTATGTCAACCACAAAAATGTGGATTAGAATGTATAAAATATTGTCCAGTTAACAAATCAGGAGCAGAATGTGTTACTATAAACGAAGAATCAAAGAAAGCACAAATCGATGAAGATATTTGTAATGGGTGTGGAATATGTGTCAAAGTATGTCCATTTGATGCAATAACAATTGTAAATTTACCAAGTGAAATAGCTTCAGATAAAATTCATCAGTATGGCGTGAATTCATTTCGACTTTACAAATTACCCACACCAAGGAAAGGAGAAGTTGTTGGGCTATTAGGAAGAAATGGAATGGGGAAAAGTACAGTAGTTAACATTCTATCAGGAAATCTAAAACCAAATTTAGGAAGATATGAAAATCCACCAGAATGGGATGAAATTTTTAAACATTATAGTGGAACAGAACTTAAACAACATTTTGAAAAAATTGAAAAAAAACAAATTCGTGCATCAATAAAACCGCAACAAGTGCATCAAATTGCGCAAGCGTTTGACGGAACAGGAAAAGAACTTCTTGACAAATATGATGAAAGAGGAATATCAAGAGAACTAATCAGAGAATTGGGATTAAAAAATTCCATGGAACAGAGTTTAAAAGAATTAAGCGGTGGAGAACTACAAAGAATTGCAGTAGCTGCTGCTGCATCAAAAGATACAGAATTTTACTTTTTTGATGAGCCGTCATCATACAATGATGTTTTTCAGAGAATAGGGGTTGCTCGTGTAATACAAAAGATAGCAAAAATTGGAAAGAGTGTAATGGTAGTAGAACATGATCTAACATTATTAGATTTTCTAAGTGATTACATTGAAGTATTGTACGGAGAGCCTTCGGCATACGGAATCGTTTCAAATATTCTATCAACAAAAATTGGAATCAATGTTTTTCTTGATGGATATTTACCAAATGAAAATGTTAGATTTAGAGATAAGAAATTTTCTTTTGATGTATCATCTTCATCTACCGATATATTTCAAGAAGGGAGTGAGATAGTTTCATATCCAAAACTTGAGAAAAAATATTCTTCATTTTCAGTAACAATTGAGCCTGGCAGAGTAAGAAAAGGTGAAGTTCTAGGCATAATGGGTGCCAATGCTCTTGGTAAAACAACTATGATGAAAATGATTGCAGGAGTTGAAAAACCAGATTCAGGTAGTGTTGATAAAAAAATCAAAATAGCATACAAGCCACAATATTTACAAAACGATTTGGATGTAGAAGTTATTTCAATACTAGATAAAGCAAATGAAAATTCAGTTGAAGGAAGTATGGAAGAAGAACAAATACTAGATCCATTAAAAATTAAAAAACTTTACAATAAATCCATCAAAAATCTTTCTGGAGGAGAATTACAAAAAGTTGCAGTTGCGTCATGTTTATTACAAAAAGTTGATTTGTATGCATTGGATGAGCCTTCAGCATTTTTAGATGTAGAAGATAGAATTGCAATTGCCAAATTTTTACAAAAATTTGTTCGTTCTTTTGGAAAATCAGCAATTATAATTGACCACGATTTACAATTAATGGACCTTGTTTCAGATACAATGGTAATTTTTGAAGGGGAATCTGGTTCTGCAGGTACTGCCACATCACCAATGCCAAAAGCTGATGCGATGAATAGATTTCTAAAATCACTTGATATGTCATTTAGAAGGGATGAAAGAAGTCTCAGACCCCGCGTAAACAAATTAGAAAGTAGATTAGATAAAGATCAAAAAACATCTGGAAATTTCTATTACAAGCATTGACTCGAATGTTAAAAAAGGCATTAGAAGGTGTACTTACAACAGAAGAAAACAATGAATTAATTTCAGCATTTGATCAGATTGGCAATATCATCATTGTAAGGATTCCAGAGTCAATCATATCTAAGAAAAAAATTATAGGAGAAGCTTTACTAAATCAAGTAAAAATTGCTAAAAGTGTTTTCTATCAGGCATCAGCTGTAGAGGGAGATTTTCGTACGAGAGACCTCGAAATTCTTGCTGGAGAAGACAACACAGAAACAGAATACAAGGAATTTGGATGTAAATTCACCGTAGATGTTAAAAATGCATTTTTTTCCCCTAGACTCTCTACAGAAAGAGAGAGAATTGCCAATTTGATTCAAAATAACGAAGTTGTGACCAACATGTTTGCAGGAATTGGAATGTTTTCGATAATGGCTACCAAGAAGAAGAAATGTACTGTATATAGTCTGGATATTAATCCGGTGGCGTCAAAGTTATGTGAAACGAATATTGGATTAAACAAGCTTGCTGGAAAAGTTATTTCAATAAACGGGGATGCGACTGAAATAATCAATAAGCAATTAATCAATAAATCAGATAGGACATTGATGTTGTTACCTGAAAGATCAGATGAATTTTTAGAATCTGCAATTAATACAACCAAAAATGGAGGCATTATTCATTATTATTCACACATTCATGCAGATAAAAAATCGGAAGCAGGGAAACTTTCAGAAGAACATTATCTTCAGACTACACCAGTACAATCAGAAATTCTATTTTCAAAAATAGTTAGAGCTGTAGGTCCCAGATACTATCAAACAGTAGTCGATGTAAAAATTTTCAAATAAATTAATCATCAGATGTAATTGATGCAGGTGAGGGTTTTGTTGTTGCCATAACATATCCAATCCACGCGATTACTCCCAGGATTCCTCCACTAATCATCAATACAGATAATTGTAATACAATAGGACTCCATTCAGACAACATTAACAAGTATGCATAAAGAAAGAAACCACCAATGCAAAGTACAAAAATAGTGATACCCATTCCTTTTCGCTTATCCATGGCGAAGAATTTTTTTGTGAGTTATTTATTGGTTTGAACTAATCTAATTCAATTGCCATAAGATATGCATCTTCGCCATCTCGATAGTATGCGTTTAATTGTTGTCTAATTACAAATCCTTGTTTCTCATAAAGTCTTACAGCATCAGTATTACTACATCTTACTTCCAAATAAAACTCGTCACATTTTCTTAATTTTACACCATTAATTGATTCTTCAACAAGTGCATTTCCAATACCTTTCTTTCTATGTTCATCAACAACTGCTATAGAAACAACATGACCTTTTTTGACAAAACCTAATTTTTTAAAATTTGAAAATCCAAATTCAGTTTTACACATAATGTACCCAACATGTTTTCCTCCAATTTCTGCAACAATGAAAGCCTCAGGAAGTTCTACAAGAAGACTCTCATAGAAATAATCAGAGTAATGTTCAGGAAGAGTTTTTAGATTAATTTCCATTACTGAGATTAGATCGCTTGGTCCTGCTCTTCTAAGATTGCAATCACCCAATTGTC
>JAOUAY010000217.1 GCA_029860565.1 Candidatus Nitrosopumilus sp. | reverse complement strand
AGTTCTACAAGAAGACTCTCATAGAAATAATCAGAGTAATGTTCAGGAAGAGTTTTTAGATTAATTTCCATTACTGAGATTAGATCGCTTGGTCCTGCTCTTCTAAGATTGCAATCACCCAATTGTCGAAGGATTACTTGCATGATATACCATGATAGCAACAATATTTAATT
The DNA here is from genome assembly GCA_029860565.1 of Candidatus Nitrosopumilus sp. Classification (GTDB taxonomy): domain Archaea; phylum Thermoproteota; class Nitrososphaeria; order Nitrososphaerales; family Nitrosopumilaceae; genus Nitrosopumilus. Next base: position 2,031 of record JAOUAY010000217.1, on the reverse strand, counting down.
TTAAACCAAAAGACCATTTAATGGAAAAATCCAGTATTAAAGAGTGGAAAATCCCTCACAAGAAGATATTATTTCAATAGTCAACTCTATGTTTCAAGTTAGTGATTTTACAAAAACAGAATTTTCATTAGAATTCAAAATTGAAGATTTTGAATTCAAATCAAAGTTTGAGAGTTTAGCAAGAAAGTTGGAAAATATGAGTTATGTCTGTAGATTGCAAGAAAGAAACGGTGCAAGATATGTCACCATACAAAAATTTACCCCAAAAAAACAGAGAAAGTTGATGAGTACTGCATGGACTCCTCGAATTTTGTTTGCAGTTGTCATTTCATTTGTGATGATTGATGGATTTTACAGAACCATTGGGGTGAATACAATAGAAAACATAGAGATAGGTGATCCTGAAGAAATGGCAATAATTTACACAGTATCTTTGTTGGGGATTCTTGGCATTCATGAGCTTGGTCACATTATTGCTGCAAAAATACATGGATTAAAAACAACTTGGCCTTATTTTATTCCAGGATTGCCTGTGATTGGCATTCCAACATTTGGAGCATTTATCCAAGCAAGAGGATTAACAATTAATCGAGAAATTTTATTTGATGTTGCTATTGCAGGTCCTATTGCAGGATTGGTGATCGCAGTAATAGTTTCAATTTATGGTGCATATACAGCACCAGTTTTAGATCAAGAAATTGCTGAAGGATTGTTTGCTGAATCTAGATTGACGGAGTGGAACATGGGAGAATCATTGTTAATGTCAGCTAGTTTGACAATGTTTGGAAAAGGAGGAACAGGGTATGAAGTCATAATGACACCTGTTTTATTTGCAGCTTGGGTTGGGTTTTTAATTACATTTTTGAATTTATTGCCTGCATGGCAACTAGATGGTGGACACATGGCAAGAACATTACTTGGTCCAAAGCTTCACAGATATGCAACTTTTGGAAGTATAGGAATTCTTATTTTGTTAGATTATTTCTTAATGGCAATATTAATTCTCATAATGAGTGCAAGAAATCCAAGTGCATCTCCGTTGGATGATGTTTCACCACTTTCAAGAAATAGAAAACTTGCATATATTGGAATTATAGGATTAGCAATTTTATGTGCCCCACTTCCATCAAATTTTTTGCCTAGTCTTTTACCTTAACAAAAGTCTTGCGCCATCAGTAACCACTGCAATTTTTTGTCTTGTTCCTTGTGTTTTAAGAATATAATCCATGGAATATTTTATTCCCTGCATAGAAATCATGTTAAGTTTTTTGGCATAAAATTCAGGTAGAATGGAAACTAGACCAATTTGAAAATTCTTTTGTATTTCTGAAAGAAACAGCAAATTCTCCATTCCACTGATGTATTTAGATGGATTTCGTAGTTGTTCTAAAGTTAATCTGCCTTCAAGATATTGTTGAAGTGCATCAGAACCTAATCCACCTTTACATTCAGCTATTAAAATTGCAAGACCATCTTTTTTAATTGCATTTGAACAATTCCAAAGTGAAGAAAAAGAATTTGCAAGATTATCATTGCTTGCATCTTTACCAGTACTGATCACCATTGTTTTATGCTGACCTACATCTTTAATGGAATTTGATTCCAAAATTTTTGTCGATGAAATAGTTTCTGAAGGATGGCCTATAGTAAAATCCATTATTCCCTCAGAATTTGCAATGATTTCAATTCCTTGAATTTCAAAATTATCTGTAAATTTTTTTGCCTCTGTTAAACTTTCAGAATATTGTCCAGGGGCAGGAAGATTTCCCTGTCTTTTCGCATATGCTGAAAGCATAAATTCTTGACCAAATTTCTTGATAAGCCGTGTAGATATAGTCTCATAACCAAATAGTCCATTAAACTCCATCTCACCCATGAATACAAGATTTGGATTGGAAATACCCTCATCATCAAATTCATTAATTGAGATTCCCTCAGGTAATCCAGATTTTACCAAATTTAGAATTTTTTTATCAGTTAGAATTTTTGGAAATGGTTTTGATTTTTGCTCACATATGGTAAACAATGAAG
>JAOUAY010000175.1 GCA_029860565.1 Candidatus Nitrosopumilus sp. | reverse complement strand
TTATCTTCAGTTCCATCGCCATTAGATATGACTGCATCGCAGACATCCACTGTTCCTCCACTTTTGAGATTTACAGTTCTTGGTTCTCCTTTGCTTTTGACTTCGGCTTCAACATTAACACCACTACGCATTTTCTTTGCGTCTGAAATTGGTATAAATTCTGACATGTAATTTTGGGTCAAATTTTCACGATTATAAGCTTTGTTAAAAAATTAACAAAATAATGGATTGGATTCTAAATTTATCATAATAGTAATTGAGAAATATTGGTCCATATATCATCTCAATGCAGAGGTATCGAAGCCCGGTCAACCGAGAGGGACTCAAGATCTATAAAATAGGAAATCCCTTCTCTTAGGAGTTCGTGGGTTCGAATCCCACCCTCTGCACTAAATTTTAACTAAAATTACAAATTTTGATTAAATTTTTGAAATTATGCAACAATTGATTTTATTTTAGTTACGGAATGTTCTGAAATTTCTTTATGCATTTTAGCCACTTGATCATCTTTAAAAGACAAATTACATCTAAAACACTTCCAAATCACCTCCGACATAATTCAATTAGGCGAAAATTGCTTATAAGGATACTGCATGATCGATCCAATTTTTTACAAAAACTAATCATTGTTTTCAAAAACATGTAATTTTTATAATTTTTTAGATAAGAACAAAATTATTTCATGACTGCAGGTAGATACAAGGGTTTAGAAACAAAAAAAGTTGAATAGTTTTTGAAAGATGTTAGATATTTTTGAATTTTTTGGAGAATTTTCATATTTTGGAATTTTTCTTGTACTAATTGGAGTAAATGCAGCTCCCATCTTGATGCCTCCAAGTTGGATTATTTTGACATCCTTTTACCTTCTTGATCCAAGTTTGAATGTAGTATTTCTTGCCATGATAGGTGCTACAGGAGCTACCCTTGGTAGATTTGTTCTTAAAAAAATAAGTGGATTATTTAGAAAATTTGTCGCAGAAGAACAAAAATCAAATCTTGACATGATTGGAGATTATTTGAATCGAAAAAAATATGGTTATCTTATTGCCTCTTTTCTGTTTGGTGCAACCCCTCTTCCAAGTAACATGTTGTTTATCACTTATGGATTAATGCGAGCAAAGAATGTTGGAATTTATGTAGGTTTCTGGTTTGGTAGAACTATTTCTTATATTGTTATGATCTATTTTGGAAATGCCGTTTTGACTCCCTTTTTAGAAATATTTGAAGATCGTCTTACTGGAATTTTATTAATTGACGGTGTTGGTATTGGGATGATTGTTCTTTTTGCATCTATTAATTGGACTGTATTGATTACTGAGCGAAAAATAAAATTTGTCAAACCGAAAATATGGAGATTCTAAATGATCGTTCTTGATTCCTTAAAAGATGAAGTTAAAAAAATTATGGATGGTGATTCTGCACATGATTTTGGACATGTTATGAGGGTGTACAAAAATGCCAAAAAAATATGCAAAGAAGAAAAAGCAAATGAGAAATTGATTCTTAGTGCTGCATTGTTACATGACATAGTATCGTATCCTAAATCTGACAAGCGTTCAAAAATATCTTCTCTTGAAAGTGCAAAAAAATCAACACAAATTTTAAAAAAATATGATTTTTCAAAAGAAGAAGTAATGATTATCTCTGATGCTATTTGTGATCATAGTTTTTCACAAAATAAAGTTCCGAAGACTCTTGAAGGGAAAATTCTTCAAGATGCTGATAGATTGGATGCATTGGGGGCGATAGGAATAGCAAGGGTTTTTGCTACAGGTGGTTCGCTCAAGCGACCTTTTTACAATCTGGATGATCCTTTTTGTAAAACAAGAATTCCTGATGATAAAATATGGACTGTTGATCACTTTTTTCAAAAGTTACTCAGACTAGAATCATTAATGAACACAAAATCTGGCAAAGTGGAAGCAAAGAAAAGAACTAGGGTGTTGAAAGAATTCCTGAATTATCTAAAACAGGAAATTTCATAATACGTTTTGTGGCTAAAATAAAGGAAAATGAAGTACTTATCCCAAGTTTAATGGTATAGAATCACTACCAAAGGATTCAGCAATTCTGAAGTGGTAATCTTTTTCTTTTTCTGATTATTATTAATATTGAAATAGTGGGTATTACAACTAATACAAAAAATAGAATACCAATAGAAAAATAATCATCTACAAATAATTTTGTGTCAAGCCATGCTTTTGGTAAAATTGTGAATATATTCTCACCTGAAAAATCTTCAATAGTTCCAATTGCTAAACTATATTTCCCTTCTTGGTTTTTTTCATCCATTACGACAATGAAATATTTTCCATCAGAAGGGATTTGAGTTCTAACTTCCTGTCTTTCCCAATATGTTACCTGACCAAATGGCTCATAGAATTCATTTCCAGGAAAATTTCCTTCATACAGAAATTTTTCTGTGTTTAATTGATTTTCAAAAGAGGTGGAATCATTTTCAAATACAGTAGCATCCATTAAAACAAATGATGGGGAATATTCCTCTAGTCCGCTGATTTTGGGGATGACAATGCTCGCATAAAATGAATCTCCTTGTTTTGCATCAAATGAATAAAATTTAGCCTCATTTATGCCCAAATTCTCATAAATTGCCCATGAAATTTTATGATCAGGAATTTGTAATGCAGAGTCAAAGTCCCTATGCGTGTCATCGTGGCTGATTAATTTGTGTCCATATGCCGGGTTGGTTGAAACAATTACTAAAATAAAAAACATGATGATAATTTTTTTCATAATTCCTTTCCTTCAAATTAGTATTTTAACTGCGACAAAAATTTTCTTAATTGGCACTAGTCTTAATCTTAAGCACTATTCATATATGAAAAATTTAAAATTAAGATATGGATGTGATTTTAGCACAAAAATGTAATGATTGTGGAAAAGAATTCCAAGAATGGTCTTGTG
>JAOUAY010000174.1 GCA_029860565.1 Candidatus Nitrosopumilus sp. | reverse complement strand
GGAGACGGAAAAATATTCTCAGGCCAAACTCCACTCATCGAAACAATTTGCCAGACTACAACAATTCCAATGTAAAATGCAATTCTATGAGGTAGGAAATTTTTTGCCATGATTATCACTCTTTACTTTTCTTTACCTCGGGTCTAAGCTCTGCCAAAATATCATGTTGAAATTGAAGTAATGATTCGTCTTCAGTGACTCTAGGTCGCGGAAAATTATTGTCAACTTCTTTTTTGATAACTGACGGTCGATTACTGAAGATTGCCACCTTGGTTCCAAGAACTGCAGCTTCTGCAACATTGTGAGTTACAAACAAAATTGTCTTCTGTGTTTTTTCCCAAATTAATTGCATCTCAACTAGCAGCAAATCACGAGTCTGTGCATCAAGGGCTGCAAAGGGCTCATCCATCAGTAATACATCAGGATCCATTACAAGTGCCCTGGCAATGGCTACACGCTGTTTCATCCCAGTTGAAAGTTGGTAAGTGTAAGAATCGGCAAATTTTGTCAGCTGCATCATATCCAAATATCGATGAGATATCTTTGCTCTCTCCTCCTTTGGAATACCTGCCATCTTTAATCCAAATTCTACATTATCTTGAACCTTAAGCCATGGGAATAAGGCACCTTCTTGAAACACCATAATTCTTTCAGGTCCGGTTTCAGTGACAGGACGACCATCAAAGAGAATTTGTCCTTCATCGGGTTTCTCCAAGCCTGCAACTATGCGTAAAAATGTGGATTTTCCACAGCCTGAGGGACCCACCAGGCATACAAAGTCGCCAGCATCAACTTTGAGATTAACACCACCCAGGGCCTTGAGCTTATGAGAGTCATGGCTAAAATATTTCACGATATTTTTTGCCTCTAATTTAGTCATCTAGCTACCATCCTCCAAACCGGAATTTGAATCAAAAGAGTAAAAAATTGTAGTCAAGTCATAACCATTTCTTCCCAGATATCCTAATGCGTCAGCTTTTTTGGCAATAGAGTGAACAGAATCATTTAGAGGATCATCAGTAATGACAAGATTAGACAATGCAATATCCACAACTTCATCAGACAGAGACTGACCCAAGTGAGATTTCAGAAAATCATTGAAGACAATTCTAGTTTCAACAGGGTTTTGATTAATCCAGATTGCTGTTTCATGATGAGATGCCAAGAAATCAGAAACTAGTTTTTTGTTTTTCTCAACATAATTTGTATTTCCAATTAAAAGAACAGAGGCAAATTTTTTGTTTGGCCATAGTTCTTCTTCATGGAATAATCTTTTTCCCCCTAGTTCAGTCTCCAAAATAGTTGCCCATGGTTCTGCTACCCATGCACCATCAATATCTCCTTTGACAAATAATGTGTAGACATCAGGATTTGGAATATTATATACGATTATAGAACCTCCTTTCTCAGCTGGCTTTAATCCGTTTTCAGAAAGATAATGTCGCAGTGAGATGTCCTGAGTGTTTCCAATTTGAGGTGCTGCAATTTTTTTTCCTGCAAAGTCAGATGCAGAAGATATCTCAGAATCCGGATGAACAATAAAGCTTGCGCCACCACTTGCAGCACCTGCGAGAATCTTTACGTTGTGATTCTCTGAATTTAAAAATCCGGTAATAGCAGGACCAGGCCCCACATATGCCAAATCAATAGAATTTGCAAACAAGGACTCTATTGCTTGAGGGCCACTATCAAAAACCCTGGTTTCAATTGCTGCATCCGCACCTATGCTTTTTTCAAAAAATCCTTTTTCTATTCCAACTATAGGAATAGCATGACCAATGTTAGGAAAGTAAGCAATACGAATTTCATTTTCATTTGACTCAGCATTAGAGCCAAGAGAGACACCCAATGCGGACAACAAAATGACACCCACAATACCTGCTGAAAGTACTGATCGAGTTTTCATAAAACAGCGTTATATTTCGCGGTTAAATAATCATCGAATTTTAGCTCAAGCTAGTCAGAAATTTTTGAAAATAATTTGATTTGTGACCATCACAAAAGATAAATTCCAAAATACTACGGAAAAGATGTTTTATGACTCAAAAAGGAATTCTTGCATTTTCTGGTGGACTAGATACTTCAGTTGTTGTAAAGTATCTACAAGATGAACATGATATGGATGTCATTACAGTTACAGTGGATGTTGGACAAGGAGAGGATTGGAAAAAAATTGCATCCAAAGCAAAAAAACTCGGCGTAAAAAAACACTATAACATTGACGCAAGAAAAGAATTTGTCAAAAACTACATCTTTCCATCAATTAAAGCAAATGCTCTTTATCAAAAAAAATATTGTCTTGCAACAGCACTTGCCAGACCATTAATTGCAGAAAAAGTTTTAGAAATTGCAAAGAAAGAAAAAGTTACATCACTTGCTCATGGATGTTCTGGAAAAGGAAATGATCAAGTAAGATTTGATATTACATTACGTTCAGGTTCTGATCTGCCAATCATTGCACCCATTAGAGATAAAAATTTGGATAGAGATACAGAACTAAAATTTGCAAAAAAACACGGGATTGAAATTGATACTGTAGCAAAAAAATTCAGCATTGATCAAAACTTGTGGGGGCGTGCAATAGAAGGAGGAGTATTAGAAGATCCATACAATGAACCACCTGATGATGCATTCATTTGGGTTAAAACAAAAAACTTGCCAGATAAACCAACATACTTGGAAATTAAATTCAACAAAGGAATACCAGTTGGAGTGGATGGCAAAACAATGGAACCACTAAAGCTAATTGAATACATTAACAAAAAAGCAGGAGATGCAGGTATAGGAATAGTTGATCATATTGAAGATAGAGTTGTCGGAATTAAATCTCGTGAAGTATATGAAACGCCTGCAGCAACTTGTCTAATTGAAGCTCATACAGATTTAGAAAAAATGGTACATACTAAACATGAAAACAAGTTCAAGTCAATGATTGATGACGAATGGG
>JAOUAY010000173.1 GCA_029860565.1 Candidatus Nitrosopumilus sp. | reverse complement strand
CTAAAGAATCTTAGTTTTAACACCACTCTAACACACATTGTAGCGTTGTCAATTTTATTGAACTGAGGTTTCAGGAAAAACCGACAAATAGTTTATACACATATTCGTTCTAACTTCTGCGGAGAGATTATTATGGACAATTCACAAATAGAAAATACGATCAATGAGATCCGTAAGCGCAGTGGCGCAGTAACGGCTTTCAATAAAGATAAAATTTCAAATGCCATATTTCAGGCATTGGCAGCCACCTCTAAAGCCGACCGTGGCATAGCTGATAAACTAGCAAATGATGTAGTTAACAAGTTAGTAGAGCAAGGATTTACAAGCTCTAAAGCACCTACAGTTGAAGATATTCAAGATATTGTAGAGTCAACTTTGATTGATAGCGGAAATAGCGATATCGCAAAAGCATACATCGTTTACAGACATGAGAGAAGAAAATTAAGAGATGAAAAAATGAGAGTTCTGAATCTAAAGGCTCTTGATCCAGTTTCAAAGAAATTCGACCTGAATTGTCTCAGGGTTTTAGCCTCAAGATATCTTTTCAGAAATGGAAAAAGTGAGATTATTGAGTCTCCAACTCAAATGTTTGAAAGAGTCGCAATTCTAGTCGGAATTGGTGACATGCTATATGATGCACAAATATTTGATAAATCTGGAAATGATAAACAGGATATAGATGAAGCAAAATCTTATCTTGAAAAACTAGATGCCTTTGATTATAAGTTCAAGGTAGGGGATTATTTCTTCAACAAGTGGCATTTTAGATCTTTAATCAATCACTATGTGACCCTTGCAAACAAAGGTCAGATGAAGATAAGCTTCAAAGATCTATTGACATTATTAGCAGCAAAGAAGCTTGAAAGTTATGCAGACAAAATCACCGAATATTATGAAATGATGACTAAGCAAGACTTCCTGCCAAATTCACCAACAATGATGAATGCGGGTGGACGACTAGGTCAACTATCCGCATGTTTTGTACTTGGAATGAAAGATGGTATGGAAGAAATCATGAAATCCACTTCAGATGCCGCATTAATTTTCAAGTCAGGTGGTGGAGTTGGAATTAACTATTCTGATCTTCGTGAAGAAGGTGACATTGTAGCATCCACTTCTGGTGTTGCATCTGGTCCTGTATCTTTCATGAATATCATCAATACTGTAACTGAAGTCGTTAAACAAGGTGGTAAAAGACGTGGTGCAAATATGGGAATCATTGAAGCATGGCATCCTGATGTTGAAAAGTTCATCACAAACAAAACAGAACCAGGAATTTTAGAAAATTTTAACGTAAGCGTTGGTATTTGGGAAGACTTTTGGGATGCACTTGTCAACACAACTGATGGCAACTATGTCTTACGTAGTCCACGTGACAAAAAACCAGTAAAAGAAATCAATGCACATCAATTAATTGATCTAATTGCATTGTCTGCATGGAAGAGTGCAGAACCTGGATTGATCTTCTTTGATCAAATTAACAAATACAATGTATTTGCCAAAGCCAGACAAGCACCATTAAGAGCAACAAATCCATGCGGTGAACAAAGTCTCTATCCGTATGAATCATGTAACTTGGGTTCCATCAATTTGGTAAATCTTGTAAAGAGACAAGCAGATGGATCTTATGAATTTGATTGGCAAAGATATGAAGAAATAATTAGAAAGACAACACGATTCTTGGATAATATCATTGATGTAAACAATTATCCAGTTCCAGAAATCAGTATAGCTTCAAAAGAGTCCAGAAGAATTGGGCTTGGAGTGATGGGTGTTGCAGATCTATTATACAAATTAAAAATCCCATACAATTCCAAAGAAGGATATGAATTACAATCAAAACTATCTGAAGCCCTGACATACTATTCTATGGAGGAAAGTGTAGCACTTGCTAATTCTCGTGGTGAGTTCCCACTTTGTTCAAAGACGGAATATCCTGAAGGAAAGATTCCAGTGGCAGGATACTATGAGAAACCAAAAGAATCTCACTCCTATGAATGGAATCCGCTAATTGAAAAAATCCAAAAACATGGTATTAGAAATGTCTTGACTACTACAGTAGCACCAACTGGTACACTTTCTATGATAGCAGATTGCTCAAATGGAATGGAGCCTGCATTTGCTCTAGTATTTGAAAAGAGAGTTACTGTTGGAAGATTCTTTTATACAAACAAGATTCTTGAAGATGCCCTAAAAGAAGAAGGCCTTTACACTGATGAAATCCTCGAAAAAATTGCAGACAATTATGGTTCATTGAAAGGATTGGATGAAATTCCACAATGGATGCAAGATGTCTTTGTTACGGCAATGGATATTCATTGGGCTGATCATCTTATGGCCCAAGGTGTATGGCAGGATTGGATTGGAAATGCAATTGCAAAAACAATCAACATGCCATATGATGTTACAGTAGAAGATGTAAAATCTGCATATTTGCTGGCACATGAAATAGGACTAAAAGGAATGACTGTTTATCGTGATGGTTCTAGACACAAGCAAGTACTTCACATGACAAGTGAAAATGCAACAAAGACATTTGAGGTAACACCAAGTGAGTACATGACTGCTTTTGTTACTACCAACATCACAAACCCATACATCAAATCTCAAGTCACTGCATCGCTTGCATTGAAAATTCATGACGAAGAAATCAAACTTGAACCTCCAAAACAAGAAGAGGTTTCAGAGGATCGTCTATGTCCAACATGCAAAAACAATCTAGTCTTTGTAGAGGGCTGTAGTATGTGCATTGAATGTGGATACAGTGGTTGTACTTCTGGATAAATAATAGAATCACAACTTTTTTACTTTCTTTTATTTTCAAATTATTGTGAATAAGAAGATCATAGCTGTGGTAATAGGAATAGGGGTGATTATTGCTATGGCATATGCAGTTTTGATTTTACCAAATTCAGAAACTATTCCTCAAAAAACTAATGAAAAAATTGG
>JAOUAY010000172.1 GCA_029860565.1 Candidatus Nitrosopumilus sp. | reverse complement strand
GTGCTGTTTCTGGTTCTGGCTCTGGTGTTGGTTCTGGTTCTGGCTCGGGTGTTGGTTCTGGTTCTGGCTCCGGTGTTGGTTCTGGTTCTGGCTCCGGTGTTGGTTCTGGCTCCGGTGTTGGTTCTGGTTCTGGTTCTGGCTCTGGTGTTGGTTCTGGCTCCGGTGTTGGTTCTGGTGTTGGTTCTGATTCTGGCTCAGGTGTTGGTTCTGGTGTTGGTTCTGGTGTTGGTTCTGATTCTGGCTCAGGTGTTGGTTCTGCAATTTTCTTTAATTCAACATTATCTAATGAACCAAAAACAGTTTCCAAGAAAATTTCTTTATCAAAGGGTATTAGATCTGGATATTCTTGTCCAACTCCAACAAAAAGAACAGGTGTAGATGTAACTTTTACAATAGACAAAGCAGCTCCTCCTCTTGCATCTGCATCACTTTTAGTCAAAATAGAACCATTGAATTTTACATGTTCATAAAATTCACGTGCTTGATTTACAGTATCATTTCCAGCTAAAGAATCACCTACAAAAATTTTCATGTCAGGATTTACAACTTTGGTGATTTTGCCAATTTGTTCCATCAGATTTTTACTTGTTTGCATTCTTCCTGCTGTATCAATCAACACACAGTCTGTTTTGTGTGATTTAGCGTATAGAACTGCATCTCTAGCAACTGCAGCAGGATCTGATTCATAATTCTGAGCAACAAGTTTTAGGTTAAGACGGTTTGTATGTTCACGTAATTGTTCAATTGCACCAGCTCTAAAAGTATCTGCAGCTGCAACAACAACAGAATATTTTGCTTGTTGCAACATATATGCAATTTTGGCTAAAGAAGTAGTTTTTCCAGTACCATTAATTCCAACAAATAAAATTAAGAAAGGTTGTCCTTGTTTCTTTTTCTCATTAATTTTTTCAAAGAGATCAATTTTTCCTACAGCATCAAACAACATAGAGATATTTGAAATTAAACTATCTTTAACAAACTTTTCAATTTCACTCTTACCAACTTTTGAACCAATCAATTTTTCTTTTAAATCAGATTTAATTGAATCAATTACTTCAGTAGCAACATCAGATTCTAAGAGAGCAATTTCTAATTCAAAAAGAATATCTTCAATATCTTTTTCATTAAGTTCTTTTTCACCAAGGCTTTTCGCTGCATTGGAAAATGCCTTACGAAGTTTATCAAACATGTATTATCCTGATTTTGGCATAGATGCAGATTGCATTAGTTGGTTGATTTGTGCCTTTCCTTGCTCTAATCTTCCTGCTGCATCTTGTTTTTTTGCAACAGTATCTTGTAAAGCAACCTCAACTTCCTTAATCCTTGCCTCAAGATAGTTAATAGCTGAAGAGAAATCTTTTTCGACTGCAATTCCAGCACCAATATTCATAACAATTTTGGTATTTGACAAAATTTTTGTTTGAACATATGTTCCCATTCCGATTGGAACAAGAGCTTCTGATTCAGGTTTCTGATCAAGAGACTTGATAGATTCAATGGAAGCAACTGCTTCCCTCATAATATTTAAAAAAGTCCCTTCCCTTTGAGATAAATCAGAAAAATATGTTTCAAGCATTTGCATTTGTTGCATTAATTGCTCTGCCTGTTCTTCACTCATTTACAACAAACTTCTCCCAGATGGTTATAAATTCATTCATAGATTTTGAAAAAAATTAAAGGTAGGTGAATAAGTAAATATAAAAAAATAAAGATTAGAACTTTATTTTGCTTTAGAGAATCTAGATTCTACTTCATCCCAATTAACCACATTCCACCATGCCTCTATGTAGACAGGTCTTTTGTTTTGGTAGTTGAGATAGTATGCATGTTCCCATACATCACAGCCCATTAAAGGAATTAGTCCTTCAGTTCTTGGACTAGTTTGGTTTGGCATTGATTTGTATTCAACCTTTCCTGAAGAAGGATTGTATACCAACCATCCCCAACCACTACCTTGAATTACAGCTGTAGTGGATGAAAATTTCTCTTTAAAGTCAGAAAAGCTTCCAAAGGAATCATTAATTGCATCAGCAATGGATCCTCCAGGTTCTCCGCCTCCATTTGGTTTCATGTTGTTCCAAAATAGCCTATGGTTATCATAACCACCACCATTGAAATTAATTGCACTTCTTTTGTCATCTGGTACTGATTTAATATCAGACAATATGTCAATGATATCTTTTGCTTGAATCTCAGATGGACATGTTTCAAGAGCTGCATTTAGTTTGTCTGTGTATGTTTGATGATGTTTTGTGTGATGGATCTCCATTGTTTTTGCATCAATATGAGGTTCCAATGCATCATAAGCATATGGCATTTCAGGAAGAGTGTATTTTCCCATAAGTGACTTTGAAAATTTATTCAATTTATTGCTTTAGTAAACAATTCACTTTTACTTGTTAAACTAGTTAGGAAAATTATGAAAATAATAGTAATTTTCTCTTTTTCCATAGTAATTTTTGGAATTTTTATTTTTTCTCAATCTTTACAACCTGAAAATGAAATTCGAACTTATTTACAAAGAAGTGTCCCATATGTTGGAACAGAAATTCCTAGAATGGATGGGATTGATGGATCAGGAATTAAAGTGGCAATAATAGATACTGGTGTTGATTTTAACCATCCAGATTTATTTGGATGGGGTAATGATGGAAAAGTTGTAGGGGGATACAACTTCATACATGAAGATGAACAGCCCATGGATACAAACGGTCATGGTACTCAAGTTGCAGGAGTAATTGCGGCAGATGGGGAAATTATAGGAATTGCACCAAAAGCAAAAATTCTTGCTTACAAAGTTTCAGAAGATGGTGAGGGAGTATCATCAGAATTAATCATCAGAGCAATTGAAAAAGCAATTGAAGATGAAGCAGATATTATCAATATCAGTTTGGGAGTAAATAAAACAAATTCAAAGATTGAACGCGCTGTTAATCTAGCATTAGAGAAAGAAATCTTT
>JAOUAY010000004.1 GCA_029860565.1 Candidatus Nitrosopumilus sp. | reverse complement strand
TACTATGCTCCTATTTTGCCTGAACATACTGCCAAGAACTTTGGCAAGATGATTTATTTCGGAATAATTGTCATTTCGTTTCTAGTATTTACAACGTCCACCGGGATTGATTTTTCAGGGCTTTTGGTGGCAGGGGGAATTCTTGGCATTGTGATTGGATTTGCGACGCAATCAGTAGTATCCAATCTGATATCCGGTATTTTCCTGCTAATTGAAAAGCCTGCAAAGCAAGGGGACTCTATAGAGCTACCTGACAGCGGCATTGCTGGAAGTTTTGTGGATGTAAATGCCTTTTCAACGAGAGTGAGAAAATTTGACGGTACCATTATGAGGATACCCAATGAAAAATTCTTCACATCAAACATCAGAGTACTTAGTGATTCGCTAGTAAGAAGACATGAAACTACGATTGGTATTGCGTATAAAGAAGACATAGATGCTGCAATAGAGGTTCTGAAAAAGACCATTTGTTCCAGAATACCATACGTTCTTCATGAGCCAGAACCAAGTTTCAGAGTAGATGAACTGGGGGATTCAAGCATCAACATTTCAATTTTTGTGTGGTATCCAAAGAAAGACTGGGGAAAGGTTGCACCAATCTTACTTAAATTTGCTAAAAATGCATTGGATGATGCAGGAATTGAGATACCATTCCCTCAGAGAGTTGTTTGGAAAGGAGATTAATTCTCACCATCTTTATCTGCTTTGAAAGCAATTCAATGTATGCAAGCATACGTTCTCATAAAATGCAACACTGGAAGTGAAGCCAAAATCATTTCAGAATTCAAGGAAATTCCAGAGGTAAGTGAAATCAATGGAATCTGGGGAAAGCATGACATCTTTTTGAATGTCTTGACTCGTGATCCTCAGTTCATAGATGAACTTGTCAAGAAGATGCGAAACCATCCAGATGTAACTGATACGTACACCATGCACGTATTGTATGGACAGGGTGGAACCATAGACGAGGAAAAAGATGTGTGATAAGACTGAAAAAATCTGGAAAAAATGATATTGGCAATCAGTTGCCAGTGATTAAATCCAGAATAAATCCAAAGAACTCTCGTATCATGCAGTCATTTTCAAAAAAGGTAGATATTTTCAGAGATTAAAAATCATTAACCCAGATCGAACAAATTTTTGATCTGTGCTGTTCTAATCCCTCAAAAAGCAACGGTACTTCCTATGATGGGAATATGCAACAATTGTGGGAATGATAAAAAATACGTGTCATACATAGAGGTTTTCAGAGACGGCACGGAGGTCACCCTTCTAATCTGCGATGAATGCAGGGGAGAATTTTCATGAACGGAATGTGCTCAAAATGCTATTCGTCAAACGTGAGTATCGTGCTGGGCGAGGAAACCTTTGAGGCAGTATGCGACAAGTGCAGAAGTTAAAATGATATCCATTGCCAAACAAGCGTGTCACTTTTTTGTCTGATAGCCAAGAATCTTTGTAATTTATCTAATCCCTATTCTTTTTACCTGTTGCAGCACCATCAGTCGGTGCCTTGTCTGTGTTCCTTTTGGTTTTGTTCTCAAGACATAACTGCAACATGGACAATGTTTGCCATCCCAATTCATGAAAATCTCACAAATTGAGCATCTTTTCTGGCCCAACTCATATCTACTGTTCATCCCAGATGGTTTGTTTGCCTTGTATCTGGGGCATGTCCCCTTGCATACCATATCTGAATTCGTAATGTAGGAGTTATGAATCTAAGGCGTCATATCTTTCAAAGTTTTACATGGAAATTAGAACAATTAAAACAATAGAATGTTTTGAAATTTATTTTAGTTCCTTTTTACGATAAAATTTTCTTTTTGTTGTCGATGCAAGAAAACTGCACTGAAAAGAGCAGTATGTGTCCGTACTATCATAAAAGACCCTTCCACAAGCATGACATCTGTTAGCATTCATATGACAAACCCAATTTTGTTTCAAACGATATTATCTATTTATGCATTCTGAAAATTTCCATGTAATCTTGATTCTGTCAATTCACAAAAAAGATGATTAGTACTGTATTTTTACGTAAAAACTGTTCACTTTTCCAATATAAGAAATAGTAAATTTCAAAGAAATTGTCATGGCGCAAACCAAACCAATAATCGAAATAGTTAACGTAGTGGCTTCGGCAACGATCGAGCAACCACTTGACCTCGACGATATAACAATGAAATTCCCAGATGTGGAATACCATCCAGAGCAATTCCCGGGGGCAGTTTTCAGATTAAAAAGTCCAAAGACTGCCACGTTACTTTTTGGCTCAGGAAAGATGGTGTGCACTGGCGCCAAATCCGAAGAGTTGGCAATCAAAGCAGTAAACACGGTAGTTCAAAAGCTAAGAAAAGGTAAAATCAAAATTAAAAATGAACCCATAGTCACAGTACAAAACATCGTATCCTCAATCAATCTCGGAGGTAAAGTGAAATTGGAGCAGGCTGCAAGAACCCTTCCAAGAAGTATGTATGAGCCAGAGCAATTCCCGGGGCTGATCCACAGGATGCTTGATCCAAAGACGGTGATTCTGATTTTTGCATCAGGAAAACTAGTCTGTGTCGGTGCAAAGCAAGAGGATGACATACATCGCTCTGTAAATCAAATTCACAGCGAGCTTGAAGAGAAAAATCTAATGGCTTATGGCTAGGACTGTAAATTAATAATAATAGGACAAATCTGTATGCATAGCGGAAATGTGTTTGATGGGAATTAAGAAAGATTTTGCTGTAAATGCTGCAAAAATGAACATATTTTGATGATTAAAAAAAGGCAGAGATGCGATTATGCTGTCCAAACGTCATCACAAGAATACCTAGAAAATAAAAAATATTTTTCTTAATTACACCACTTACATGGTTTAAAGCCCAAATCGATTGCATTTTCCAACAAATCAGGCGTAAAATATTGCTTATGTATTTTTTCTACATGGTAAATGTTCGCATTCTTTTTGTTTGTTACCTAGATGATGCACAATCATTATTTTTTATCTCCAAGGTATTCTGCCATATTATTTTCATCCATCAATTTTTAAAATAATATTCTTCAGAACATTCCTTGCAACAGAATTCGCTTGTGAAAAGATCAAATTTCTTTTCACAGTTTTTACATTTGATATCCATGACAAAAGATTTCATCAAAAGTAGATTCTTATACAGAAATGATCAACAAAAGCTACTTTTTTCCGTAATAACAAGATCACTTTTTTTGGGTTTATGAGTATTAGATTTTATCAAAAAATAAATTTCAAAATCAAAAGGCATTATTAAAAATACAATCCAATTCAGTACATTGTTTTCATTCTTTTGCGTTTTCTTGCATCCTTTTCATGATATGCAGATTGCAATGAATAGTCATAGTTTGGATACAGTCGCTCGAATCTTTGTGCAACATCCTCTTCATTATAATCATCGTCTGAATGGGTCATATGGATCACATATTGTCATCTTTATGCCAAACTGAATCTTTTGCTTTACACGATTTAGAACAAAATTCCTTTTCACTTTCTATTTTTGCACCACAATAACTACAATGGGTGGATGCATCATAGGATTCTTTGTCAGGTGTTGGTTCACGATAGTTTAGCAACTAAAGAGGTAATGACACAATTGCTTAAAATCCAACATACAGTTGATTTTATTTTAGATGAAATCAACTTAGATACAGTTTAAATAATTGGATTTAATTTTGCGGATATGAAATGTAAATGTACCGTTAACATGCCATGTATGTTTCACTACATCATGCAACATCCAGATGCGATAAAATCAAAAAACTGAATTCTTTTCCATCAATTGGTATTGGTAACCACTTAGATTTGTATCTGTAGGGGATGTTTTCATAAATAATGCTTTTGAACGAATTTAGGTTTGAATCAACTAGAATCTTTTTCATCCAATCCAATATTTTTGAGAAACTTGTTTGTCTCACTTAGGGCCTGTTTTCGGATTTTTATTCGGTCCTCTTTTCTGATGGATTTTGATGCCAAATGAAGCATCTCATCCATCAGACGTATCCCTCCTTGTGCCCCTTTTTTGAGCCCCAATTGATACAGCATCGGAAGATTTGCAAGATTGGACGTGCCTAGAATCTTAAATTCAGGTACATTTGGGGATTTTTTGTCAGGAGTCTCAATTTCAATGAACTTGTCTACCACCTTTGAGAGTAAGATGGTAAGATTCTCCCCTATGTTCCTCTCAAGCTTTGTGTTCTTTTCTTTTCTTGCCATCATTACAATTCTTTTGATTTTGAGAAGAGCCTGATTTGCATCAATTGAGTCAAAGTCGTTTGCAGTCAAACTCAATCCAAAGTCTTGCATGAACGTAGAGATGATGTATGACAAGGCCTCTTTTCTACATGATGCCTTTGTTGTTCCAAACGGGCAATTCTCACAGTTTGTAGTAAAGTATCTTGCACCACGTTTACCAAAACTTGATAGAATTATTTTGTCCTGATCTCGTAGTTTGCTAATTGTTCTTGATACAAGTCCTTCATCTACAACTAGCATCTGAGAAATTTCCTGGTTGGAGTAAGACCCCTCGTCAATTAATTCCAGGATCTCTTTTTCCAATTCGCCCGGAGATCTTCTTGATGGTTCTTCAATGGCATCCGCTAAGTAATGAGAAACTATCTTATCATCCTTCTCATGGTTGATTACAAAATATTTTCCATCAAATTCCGCATCCAATCCGGATGATGTCTCAGCCTTGATGATTTTTGCAAGTATCTTTTCCAGATTCTTGATCTTGAATTCCTTTAACAGTTCAGCAATATTATCTTTTGAGATTTTTAAAGTTCCGGAAATAAAAATGTGGTACAACGCCCATCGAATCTTTCTTTCATCGCTTCTCTCAACTAATCGTAACAACCCACAAAAATCATCTATTCGTTTCCACTTTATCTCAGTGAGTTCATCCTTGGTATTTTTGATGAACAATGTTCTGTCCAGATTCTTTGCAAATTCCTCGAACTGTTTTGCAATATCTGATTTCTTTGCTTTTGCCGCTTGTTTTATCTTGACACTTTTAGACATTGCATCCAAAAGATCATCTTTGGATACAATGTCTTCATCTCTGAATGCTTTGGTTTCATACCTTAGAAATTCAAAAAATTTAAGGGACTTGTCTAAGATTGAAGATGGTGTAAAAACCCTAAGCGCCGAAAGATTGGAATTGGAAAGTCCCATAACACATATGATGCAAGTTCATTATTTATGCCTACAAGACAATAAAATGACCAATATTGTTCTGAAAATAACTGATTTTATAGGATTTGGTTTGAAACAAAACTCTTCTGTCTCAATACCAAAAATCCAACTTTATCTTTTCAGGAACACAACTCAAATTATTTGTGAAACAGAGATGCTGCAATTAGAGTCACAAAGAAATCAGAAGGGACGTTATTTTGAAAAACGTTGAATACATTAAGATGGAAAAAAAGAAGTTTAGAAGATCAGAATTATTTCTTGGTCTTCTTTGCTGCAGTTTTTTTGGTTGTTGATGCCTTTTTTGCTTTTGCCATTTTATTCCAAAAAGGATCTGTAGGATTAGTCAATACTAATTCAATAAAATAAACAAAAGAAGTAAATTCAGATTAAACAATTCATATTTACAAAAACTAAAAGATGTATTTTTTATGAATATCTTGAGATTTTTTCAGAATTACACTTACAATATCAATGAAAGTACTATGGTTGCAACTGCTGCAAATACATAGAATCCATAAAATGTTTTTTTGTAACGCGGAGTTACCAGCCTGGAATTCTTTACTTTTTGAAGCATTTCGTTGGTTTCTGAAGATTTTTTCATCATTGTATCGGACTGTAATCCTACTTTTAATCCAAATATCAGTTGACTACATCCAACATGAAATCAACTAGTTATTTTGAGATTGATTTTGAGCAAAACTCTTCTGCCTTAATATCCTCTTGTTTCATTGTGATGTCATGACACAGCAAATCATGTTAAACAAACATTATAGCCAGAAAACAGACGTGTCATCTTCGGTTGGAAGCGGGATTCAAAATCCCTCTTCCATCCACAATGCATGAACTCAGTGCAATGGATTTCATGGGATTGTCTTGGATACTTACAGATGATGATATGTTTTCTAAGGAGATCATCATGGGGGAAAAGTGAGTTGACCTACCATTGTAGATATTGTAGCTTTGTTTGGAATGCTTGGGAAGGTGACTTTCAAAATGTCCTAGTCTATGAAAAAACCCACAATGAACCTTCCAGTACAATAAAATCCAAAAATAAAAACAAAGACATCATTTTATCTGAGAGTACAAACTAACTTTGGAATACATAGCGGCAAATCATGAAAATTGCAAGCATTTTGCATCACTTCCAATACCTGGACTAAAAAACAAACGGGAATGTGTAATATGCAAAAAAATTCTTGATGATGAGTAAAATAATAAAAAATGTGAGAAGTAAAAAATGAACAAAGCATTATCCACGAAAGTATCTTTGTGGATTTTTTCTGTACGATTTTTCTATCAACATACATGGCAAAGGAAGAGATGATATTGGCAGGATACCTTGGCAAGAAATCAGACATGATTGTGCATCATTTGGCAGAGATGAAACCTGAATGTCACATTCATCCTGTAAAAAAAGAGGACCGAATCTATTTCACTCCTGACACACTAGAAAACACCAAAAACATGAGATTTATTCCATGTAAGCACTGTTGCTGAATCATATTCAAATTGTTATGCCGTCTATCATAATGAAAAAATGTCAAAACGCAGGATCAGCAGAATGATTGAATTTCTCTTTGATTTTAATTGATAAGTGTTTCTGTTTATGCCAAAATTTCTTGCGTTGTAAACCTGTCCTTATTAGTCATCATCATCATTGCCAAACAACTTCTTACGTTTCTTTTTATTTTGCATGCGTCTTCCCCCTGAAAATCATGTTTGTTTTTCTTTCCATTATTTTCCCGTCAGTAAAATATGATAAACAAAGATCAGAAATATGTGTCATTTCTGGGTAGTCACCGATTTTCTTTGCGTCCATTGATTTTCGTTTATTTCATGACACTTGCAGTCAGATGCTTTTCCCTTGCAGTTTTTCTGATGCAACGGCTTGTCGCACTTGTTGCAATCAGGATCCCTCCAACTTGCCTGATTTCCACAGCTAGCGCACCGCAAACCTAGTTTCTCCCAAGGCGATGACGTGCCTTTTTTTGATATTCCTTTATCCTTTGGATTTTTTCAGACGTACAATCCCAAGAAAAATCAGATGCTGTACTGTTTGCATTGTCTGTTTGCTTGTTTTTGGAAGACGTGGTATGTATGGAATGTTTCCATGGCACAGACGCCTTTATCTCATATTGAACATATTTCATATTATTACATGCTATTTGTTTTGTAGATAAACGCAAACCCTTTTGAGATAATCCAAAACCGAATTAACTAATTGATTTGGTTCTGCATAAAGTCAACTGAATCATCTAGTTCTACCTAGATACAACTTACTGGCAGTTTATCTTCCTCTTGCAACACACCACTATAGAAACTAAATGATGATTACAAGCTCATGCTACTATTGCTTTGATGAGAAGATGGTCACAGCTGACAAAAGGCAATGGATGATACACCTGGCAGGTCACAGACCAGACATCATCCATAGTCTAAGTCAGATGTCTTCTCACTGTATGCTGTATCCATGTACTGCTAACTTTGCAGACCAGATTCAGGCCAGGTCACACTACCGATATGATCACAAAAGAAGTGACCTTGTAGAATGGGCCTTTTCTCAAATTCCCCCTGTCTTTGTACCGACAGTTTGCTAATGATGATATGGTGATGTATGATGAAAGTTGAGATAGTGGAATCCGACAACAAGTCTGAACTGGATGATCTGATTAACGCATGTATACAGAACCGAGATGTTTTTGACATCAAGCTGGCCATAACCCCTTTGCATGAAGAAAAGATACAATATACTGCACTGATAATGTTGAGAGCGTAACATGGCCATACTTACTCCAAAACAGATACAAGAGTTAGACATAGCATGTCAAAAACTGTCTGATGAAGACAAGGTGAGGCATGTTGGAGTCATCAACCAGCTAGGGCATCTTGTTGCAGGGGGATTCAGAAAGGGGATAAATCCGCTGCTTGAAGATGAGAAAGTAAGGATGACATACATGCAGATGCAGCTTGACTTTAGGATGAGACAGGAGCTTGATGATGTCCTGGGTCCAATTGACTACATTACATCAAGGAGAACAAAGCAACTGGTTATCAGCGTTCCAATAGGAGAGAATCTTGTATTGATTACAGCAAAACCAGACGCAGATGACAAAAAAATAATCAAGAAGGCCGAAGATCTATTTGATGAAATCACGATAACAACTCTGTAAAACATATCCATAGGGATCATCATAATGCATATCAACGAGTTCAGATATAGCATTCGATCGATAGTGTTGAGAAAACCTCCGAATTAATATTCTCTTCAATCAAATTGATAAAAAATGTCAAAAAATAGTTACGTTAAACTTTTTGTAGGTAGCAACTAGTCCTCGTAAAAAATCCAGGACAGTCCTTGTACTTTTTCCCAATTTGATTTGTTTTGATTATCTTGATTGCTCATGATACAGAATTGTAAAATCTGAATAAAAGTAAAACGTATAATTTCTCAGAATGATCTAAATACTATTTCTGCACTATTGAAGATGTCTTCATAGGATCTTTCACCAAGTAACTAATCGTTGTTGGTCTTAAGATCCAATTATCAAAAGTAAGTCTTTTCTGATGTTTTATCATGCTGAATAACAATCAAAATATCTGATCATTTATTATCACTTGTAATGTCGAATAGATCAGTGAGTAATACTAACACAATAAAACCGATCTGGCTGATATCCATTGGAGTGATAATTGGTATCGGTTCTGCTGCAATCTATTTTCTAGAAGTAGCAGATTCTGATATTACAATTCAAGCTGAAAATCCGCAGATACTAACTGCGGGAATTACCATTGATGACATTTATCCAAGGGCTGAAAACCCAAATCCGCAAAAACGAAGCTACACCCTGATTGCACAGGATGCAGAAATTGAGGTATCAAAAGGCGTTAAGGCAACCGTTTGGACATACAACGGAACAGTTCCCGCACCAACGTTGAGATTTGATGAAGGTGACGAGGTTGAGGTCAAATTTGTAAATGATACACCGTATGCACATACAGTTCACTTTCATGGAACACATAACTCTGCAAACGACGGAGTGTTCCCAATGATTAATCCCGGAGAGGAATACACATATTCATTCAAGGCACATGAAGCAGGATTCTTCATGTACCATTGCCACGCATTTCCCACAACTGAACATGTGAGAATGGGAATGTTTGGCGCAATGATAATTGATCCCGTACACCACGACATGGAACCCGCAAGAGAGTATCTCTTTGTATTAAGTGAGTTTGACCCAGATGATCCACTTGCAACATTTACAAAATTCTATCCAATCAACGGATATGCAAACCAGTACATGGACAATCCGATTCAGGTGGTAGAGGGAGAGACCGCAAGGTTTTACGTCATGGGAATTGGCGGCGTATTGCAATCACCGTTCCACGTTCACAGTACAATCTTCAAGGTCTGGCAGTCTGGAATACTCTGGAATGAGCCGCACTGGGCGCAGACTCATCTCGTTGGAAACGGAGACACTGCAATCATTGAGGCAAGCTGGGAAGAAGCAGGCAGGTATCTCTTTCACGTTCACGGAATACAGGAAGAGCGAGGCTCCATGGCAATACTTGATGTGCTGAAGGATGACTCTGAGCTGAAATTACTGGAACAACCAAGTAACATTCCTGGAAGTAAGTCCATGATTCCATGGCAGGAAGATTTGTTGTACCAACTGGAGGATCCGCAAATCATCACATATGATGACCTGGGATCTGCAGGAGTACCTATTTCAACACATGACGCTGTATCTACAGACAAGGTCTCAATTGTAAAGGACTCTTGGAATCCGGAGATTACGGAATCCTATGCACCAATTGCAGTAAAGGTGGAACCTGGTACCATGGTAACTTGGACCAATGACGACATTGTAGTTCATACTGTGACCGACCAGGAATCAGGATCATTTGATTCTGGATTCATTCAGGCAGGTGCAGATTGGGACTATGTATTTGATGAGTCTGGCGAGTACAACTATTACTGTACATTACATCCTTGGATGAAAGGTGCAGTAGTGGTAGGCTAACCACTCATCTCTTTTCTTTCTTTTTTTTGTTGTGCCAGTCTGTCAACTTTTCAATCCATAGCGGACTTGTAATTATTACAAACAATATCACTATAATAATTCCAATTTGTAACCCGCTGATGTTGCTTCCAATGTGTACTCCTTTTGTTTTTAGTATGTGTTGTCGAAATTCTTCATGAGACTTTTTCTGAACTGTGGTAAGTTCTTCATTGTATGTAGTGGAAAGTTTCTGGGCTTGCTATCCTTGCCCCTTTCCTTGCTCCGCTTTCTTCTTCGATTTACGATGTGTTTTGTGTCATTAGTTTCAGTTATCAATCCGGCATTCTCTTCTATCATTCCGATGCACGTTGTGCTCCTAGTCAAATTTGAACCAAGTATTTTATTTTAGAAAACTTTTTCAAGATGGAACACTTACAGAATATAGAAAAAATGATAATTATATCTAAACAACAACAAAAAACAATATTTAATCAAAAAACTGAACGGTCCATTCTTTGCAAGTCATGGACACCATCCAGTCCATGAATTTTTGTTCCTAGCAGAAGCAAATTTTAGTATCTTGAAGTAATATCAGAATTTGTACCTTATCTAATTAATTTTGAAGAATGATGATCAAAAAGTTTCTCAATAATAATAATTATTAAATAACATTATTGTTCATTGTTTGTATCATGACTCTACAAAAAAGAAGTCATGGGTACAAAGTTATTGAAGATGCTTTACCGGGCATGGGCGCAAATAGTCTAATGCCCGATGGGAGCATGTTTATTTCTATTTGAAATTAAATATTTGGATCAGTTAGATATTTCCTTTAAAAATTTGTCTAATTGTAAATAAACAGGCTTTTGTTGTTCTTCATAGATTTGCAGTAATTTCTTCCAAGATCTTTCAAAATCCACTTTGAATTTTTTAAAACCTGCTTGAGAAGACAATAAAACTTCTTTGTTTGAATTGTAATTTACACCCTCAAGGGATACACTATGATTAAGAGCATTTCGTACTTCAAATAATCTAGACATATCTCGTGTGTATTCAGGAGAGAAAACTTTCCAATCCAAAAAAGTTCTAATTTTTCGATTAACTGGAATTAAATTCAAAACATAGAGTAGTTCATCACTGTTTTTCTCATTAGAATATCCCACGATACGCATTCGAATAATTTCGTCAAAAAGAAACCCCATTTTAGAAAAGATAGTCAATATTGTGTTTTGGTTTTTTGTTATCACAATATTAGATGAAAATCCAGATCTGAGATGTCCGTTATTTATAAAACAATGCTTATTTTTATGGATAAAATAAAATCTGATCTTATCTAAAAAATCTTGTTTTCTAAGTAATTGCAGGAATTCAGGATCTTGTACCATAAACCAATCCAATAAAATCATTAATTAACAGTTAATGTGATTTCCACCAAAAGAATTAAGGAGTTGATTTAATCATTATACAGGCAATAATTTTTGCGGCATCAAACTAATTCCATAGAACTTACCACAAAAGCAAAAATAAAATTTGGAATTGTTTGTTTAAATAATAAAATATGGATTGACTGCTATTGGGCCTAAGAGAAATTCAATTTAAAGAAGAATATCGTTCAGATAGAAATGATATTGTAGCAGAATTT
Organism: Candidatus Nitrosopumilus sp.; assembly: GCA_029860565.1. Lineage (GTDB taxonomy): Archaea > Thermoproteota > Nitrososphaeria > Nitrososphaerales > Nitrosopumilaceae > Nitrosopumilus. Next base: position 13,509 of record JAOUAY010000004.1, on the reverse strand, counting down.
TTCTTTCCCTGCCTAAGTAATTGTATAGAATATGATAGATGTGTGGATTTTTTATCTATTCAGACATTGGCAACAATATCCATGGCATTTGAAAATTTTGCCGAAGGTAAAGCAAAATTAAGAATGGTCACAGGACACAGATTTAGGACTAGTGACCTAAACATATTCACAAAACTCTTCTCTGAAGAATTTACAAAGTCATTCAAAGGTAAACTAATCAAAGACTCTAAAATTGAACAACTCCGACGTATCATTGAAAACGGTCAAATGGAACTAAAAATCGCAATTCCAAATTCAGAACAAATTGCAGATTCATTTTCAGAAAGAATTGGAATATTTAGAGATGAACACGATCAAGCAGTTGCATTTACCGGAACATCTAGAGAATCATTCTCGACTCAAACAAGAGATTTTGAATCAGTAGATGTTTTTACATCATGGAATGACAAGTCGAGGGTAGAAAGAAAAATGAAAGATTTTGAAGATCTTTGGAAAAATAAAACAAAATATGTTCAAGTATATGATTTTATGGAAGCAGAAAAAAATAGTCTTCTAAAATATTCATCAGATTGGGTTTTATAAGATTATAAATTAAATGAGTCTTCCATTCTAGATTTATTTTCATAGAAATTCATTTTGTTGATTTTATAATAAATTACTTCACCACGACGCTCTATTACTGCAATTATTGGTTCTTTTCCCATCTGAGTGATTTGTTCAATCTTTTTTTGAAGATTACCCATCTTTTCTTGTTGTCCCTCATTTAGACCAAAAATAAGAAATTTTGCTCCTTTTTCACCATAATGACCTCGCTCATAAACTCTAAAATCAGAACCAAATCCAAAACCATCTTTTACAACATATCCTCGATTACGTAGATCACGATATATCAAAAATTTAGTGAGAATATCAAAATCAGTTTTTTGACAAATGCCCATGAAAGAATTAAAATCAATTTGTTTTTTGTTCTTTTTTAAAATCAATCTTTTTGTATATAAGAGATAAAGAGTTTCAAATTGCTTAAGAAATAATTTTTCTTTTTCAATTTCTCCAAAGCCTTTTTGATCAAGTTCATGAATCATGTCCTTATCAGAGATACATACTTGATCTGAAATTATTTCACCGTTAACTAATGGGGTTTCTTCCATGATGAAATGAAAACCAAGGGATTTCCATATTTATGTTGATTTGAGTTAATGATTTGTCATTATCCTTTCACTGAGATTCTAAAAGAATAGTATCATCAATGTCTTCAATTGACTAAATCATACCTGTTTTCTATTGAATCTAGAATTTTTATCCTCAATACTATTCAATATGAGAACCGAAGTAAACATACTAACCTACATTGAGCCCGACTGTGATTTTAAAAATTGGATATACTGCAAATAGTGAGAAAAAGATGGTTGGACTATAACAAGATACAGACACTCCAAAGGGTCATGTTAGGCACGGTTACGCACGAAAAAGGGGACTTGTTAGCACTTTTAGGCCTAAAAATGCAACAGAAAAGTATCAAAATTGAATAACACTTCATATCCAATGTATTACGAGTGTAACTTTTACAATATGGAGAGTATATGTGACTAGTATGAAATGAGTAATGTATGATTTGTCTTGCAATGCATTCTATCTAGTTTATATTCCCAAATTTGGGAATAGCAGCATATGAAGATAAAATTCCGAATACATACTATAAGAGGCGATCTAATTGAAAAAAATCTCCATACTGAAACTACGAGTATGTGGTGGAATTAATGGAAAATAAGAGAGTTGTCATAGCATTTGCAATTCCTTTGGTATTGATAGTAGGAATGATTAGGAGTATAGCATAAATGCATTCAATCATTAGTAATACTCTAAAAATTGCTCCAAGAGTAATGTTTGCAGTTCTAGGGAGCACGAGATAACATGACAATAGAATCATCAAAAAAAGGAAAAGCAATTGAAGAGTATTTGTCTGGTGTGAATATGGATCCTTGGTATTACATTTATGAGAATTATATCCAAAAAGAATCAAAAGAAAAACTAAATCACACAGAAAAAGACCAAAAACCAGGTGAATAAAACATAAAGGAAAAATTGACCAATTGGGTGATGGATTATTGCTCCAAAAATCCCATATTAAATGAAAAAAAGTATGAATACCCAACATACAATGAAAGAGGCTCTCCACACTATATGGTTGAATTTTCTGGTTTGTCTGAAAAATATTGTGTTGGATTTGTCGATATGGTAAATTCTACGATAATTTCTGCAAACATGAATGAGATAGAATGGTGTAAGTATTATGCAATCTTTTTAAATTCAATGTCAGCAATTTTACAAAGATTTGGCGGGATGATCATTAAAAATTGTGGAGACAGTCTGTTTTATTATTTTCCTGAAGTATCTGAACAAAAAAATGGTCTTGGTTTTCGCAGTTGTATTGATTGTAGTCTTGCAATGACTGATACGCAAAAGTCAATTTCTGAAAACCTCAAAAAAGAAGGCTTGCCTGCTTTGAATTATCGTATCAGTGCTGACTATGGAAAAGTAGCCATAATGAAATCCACTAATATCTCAGGTACTGATCTTTTCGGGCCTACTGTAAATATTACCTCCAAAATGAACTACCAAGCAGAAAAAAACGGGTTTGTTATTGGTGGCGATCTTTATCTATTTGTGAAAAATTTTGAAGACCATTACTTTGAAGAAAAACAAGGCGTTTCAATTGGCGCAAAGGGTAAGTATCCAGTATATTCTGTACATGCATAGTTTTATTTTTAGTTAATTTCTCAACAACATCTTTTGCTCCTCCCATCATAATCAAAAACAATTCTTTTCTTTAGATAATTTCTTCATGGGTCTTGTTATATTCTGATTCTGTGAATCTACCAAATTGAGTTAAACTTGATTCTGCCATTTTTCTAGTGTTTATTGCAGGCTTTGAATCAAGATATTCCATATAAGCATTGGAAAACATGAAGGATCCTAGGCTAACCGTTAAAATATGGGGATTTTGGCTTTAGAATATTATGCATGGTGCCAATTACAGAGATGGAAAAGGACAAGTGTTCACCAGAAAGGAATACATCAAAGGTAAACCACAAATTAAAATTGCAAAATTTCAAGGTGGTAAAAGAGGAACATATCAATACTGCGTTCAATTACTGCTTAATGAAAAAATACAGATTAGACACATGGCAATCGAATCAACCAGATTAGCAGCAAATAAGACATTAGAGAAAACTACTGGTGAAACAGGTTATTATTCCAGACTTAGAATTTACCCACATAATCTTCTTAGAGAAAATAAACAGATTGCAACTGCTGGTGCAGACAGAGTTTCAGAAGGAATGAGAAGATCATGGGGCAAAGCAACCAGTTTAGGTGCCAGAGTTAAACAAGGTCAATGCATTATGGAATTATACGTCAACGGTGATGTCCATTTGCAAGCAGCAAAAAAAGCACTCCATGGATCATGTGTAAAATTACCAGGTACACCATTAATCAAAGTGTTAGATTGGAATAAAGCATCACCATAGATCTTCTAAAGCAGATTTCTTATTTTTGACAAATTCTAAAAATTCTTCAAATTCTTGTTTTGTGGGTTCGCGATTTAGAATTCTTTTAGATTGATAGTAAAAGCCATTGTAAATTCTTCCAACTACAATACCTAAAACAAATGATTTTGAATTATCAATATTTGAAAATAATTGAAGTAATTGTTTGATTTCATCCTTGTTAGAAATTACATCTTGAATTTTTTGTTCCATTTTCTTGAGAAGAATTTCATCCATAGTACATCTTGTTTGGAATAGTTAAAAACAGTTTAATATCCAAATTCAATCTTTAGGGTTGTTGCAGTTATAGTACAGTCTGGTTAGTACTCGTGCTTGCCAAGTACGTGACCCGGGTTCAAATCCCGGTAACTGCACCATTTATCTTTGGTTTTTGGGAATTAGTGCATCTTGAATTATCTCAAGTGCATCTTGAGCTTTTTCAGGACGAGGTAATTGAATCATAAACACATTATCTTTTCCATAATTAGATTTAGGTGAAGAAAGTGCAAGCATTGATGTTTTTGCAAGAGATTCAAAAAATTTAAGATTTGTTTTTGCATTGACTAAAAATTTTTCAACTATATTTCCTCTTGAAAATGTCAATGTGATTTCAACAAAAGCATTTCCCAATCCATCTTGTAAAATATTTAGATCAGTGTTAATTGACAAAGGTTGTCCAGCAACTTTTGATAACATATCATCATATTTTTTCTCATCTAGTTCAATACACGGAGTTTCTTTTCCATCAAAATCAAAAGTGTTGATACCATCATGCACTTGATCTAAAAATCGTTTTAATTCATCAGACATTTTCTTTTTCTTCCAGTGCAGGGATTATTTTGTCGCCAGCCTTCACCAAAAATGGAGATAGAAATGCAGTGACAATTGAAATTATACCTATTAGCGGGAACATGAAAGCGCTAACTGCCCCCATATCCACACCGACCTTTACAATTACGATTGAAAATTCCCCTCTAGGAGCAGCTAAGGAAAATGCAGAACGTAACGCTTTACCACGTCTTTGTCTAAAAATTAGATTTCCAATCATATTTCCTCCAAATTTCATTCCTGTAGCAACTGCAATCAAAGCAATGGCTACAAAAATATAATTTTCAAGCTGTGAAACATCCATCAGTGCACCAACCGAAATAAAGAAAATGGCTACAAACATGTCTTTAATTGGACTTGAAAGTAACTTTGCAACTTCTGCAGACTTGGATTCAGCTACAAGCACTCCAGCTAGAAAAGCGCCAATTGCTACTGATAGCCCCACAATATTTGCAAATAAAGCATATCCAAAACAGAGTCCAAGAACACTGAGTAATAAAATTTCACGGTGTTCTGCTGCTGCAACTCGATCAATTAGAGGGGGTATTATACGAGTTCCAATAGTAAACGTTCCAACAATAAGACCAATTGCAACCAATAATATTACAACAATGGACTCTATTGATACAGTTCCAACTAAAGCAATAGACTGCAATGAGGATATCAAAATAACTGCAATTACGTCCTCTACAATTAAAATACCAAGAATTAGTATGGAAGATTCTTTTTTGATACTCCCCATCTCCTCTAAAAGTTTGACAATGATTGCAGTACTAGATATAGACAATGCAGCAGAAATAAACAGTGCATCCATGAATCCTAATCCAAGTGCACTAGAAGTGTAAAATAAAACGCCTAATGTTGAAAATAATCCTATACTACCCACTCCAACTGCCACACGTCCAATACTTTTGATTTTTGCATACGGAAATTCTATACCAATTACAAAAAGAAGTAAGATAACACCAATTTCTGCAAAAAGATTCAATGCAGATATATCAGACAATATTCCTACACCTTCCAAAACATCAGATGATGGACCACCCTCAGGTAAAATCCAGGACCAAAGTGGTGAGAGAGGCCCAATCAACATCCCTGCAAAAAGATAACCGATAATCAAGGGTTGCTTTATTTTAAAAAAGGCAAGTGTGATTACAGCACCAATAATCATAATGAATGCTAAATCAGTTACAAAACTAGTGTGAGGTAGTTCAGGGGTAATTTGTTCAATTAAACTAGTTACGGTATTGTTAAGAGAAACTTGAATTCCAGCTGAATCCAGCTGAAGAGAAATGTTTTGCATGTTATCAGTTAATAATTTTGTTTAAAAATGATTACTCATAAGGAAATTTGTAAATTAAAATCCATAGTTATTGGATAATGAATCATAGACTTGATAGTTTTCATAATGTCTAACCTCTTTATGCCCAATCATCATAATCCATATGCAGAATGATGAATAGGTCAACTGAATAAAATGAAGAAAAATGACCTGGGGTATCTGACTGCATAATAGGTTACTTTGTAATCACCTAATAATTAATAGTACGGTACCGTACAGTACTATATGATTCAATGTGAATATTGTCCGAGAGGATTTATTGATACAGCAAACGGTTTAGTTGCAAAAACATTTCATGAATTACTTCATGAGCCAGAAGTTGTAAACAAGTAAACGTAGAATTTCACCTAGTTTTTTATGAGTGAATAACTACTATTCATATTTTATAAAATATTTTTGAGAAATTTAGTGAAGTGTATTTTAAGATAAAAAAACTGACAAAATAATCAAAGCTCATTTTAAAAAAGGCACATTTAACAAACTTTAAGAAACTACAATAAGATATTTTTCGTATTCGAACTGTTCTGAATTATCGTAAAAAAATCATGCTCGATAATAATTGTTAAAACAAAATATTCAAAAAATATCCAGGCATCAATACATGTTATAACTTTTTGAATTGAAATTAAGTAAATTTTATTGGTTGGTTGCACTTGGAAAATTTCAATAAAATGCAATGGTGCCCAGAATGATTCCTATGGCAGATGGACGCGTTAATCTTTAACGTGATCTATGGTCGGTTAAACTATGAACAAGTATTGTTGCACCATTGCATGACTACATTATTTTATTTTTACATATAACCAACACGTAGAATTCATTCATGCAAATCATAGGTTTTGCCTAAATAGTATTTTGAGACATATTAGACAAGTATTGAAGCAGTTATCAAAATCTAACATTTTTGGTCTTAAGTTCAGATACAATTAGGAGTAACATTTGATCAAAACAAATGCAAAATTAAAAAACAGTCAATCAAGGCATGATTTCCAGAAGGAATTCAATCAGGTTGACTGTTACTATTGTGACTATCAATACATCATATAGGCTCCAAATTGTGGAAAACTGAAAACATGTTTTTCATGCGTGCAATGGAACAAATTTCTCTAAAAAACCGCAAATAAGCAAAATTGTAAAAAAACAATGCAAAAACAAGTATTCAAAACTAATGGAATCAGATAAAAATCTCGCGTGTCACACAAGTAACTATTTACATTTTTTATTTTAGACCTAACTTTTTTATTTCTAAATTTTTAATTAAATTCACATGGCTACCAAAATCGCAAAGAAAAAAACATCGGCCACGGTAAAAAAAATTACAAAAAAAGAGCCCAATTCATCAGCATTACTTAAGAAAGTAGCATCAGTTTCAGATTCAAACAAAGCATTACAAAAAGAAATTAAAGTGATGTCAAAGATTTTCGGCGAAAACCAAAAAGTTCTAGTGTCAATGAAAGGTATGATTGATACATTAACATCAACATTAGAACATATACAAAAACAATCAAAGCAGATCAACATCATAGAAGATGATACTCAAAAACTATATGCAGGATTAAACCAAGTTAGAAATCAATCAAATCTAGTCAATAAGATCAATGACCAAACTATAAAATTGGAAAAAGAAATTAGTAGAATTTCAGAATTACAAAAAACATCCAAACCTCAAGAAATATCTCAGCAAGTAGAAGACAGCATGAATTCAATTAAAAACAATTCTCAGATGATTATCAGAATTGCTCAAAGAATTGATGAAGTAAGGGATGATCTTAGAAAAGTTTCAGGAAAAACTAATTCATTTTTAGAAATTAGTTCAGAAATAGATAATCTGAAAAATAACATAGAGGAAATTTCAGAAAAAACTGCAAAATTAGATACAGGATCTCAAATTATTGAAAGTCTCAAACAAGAATTTGGAAGGATTACAGATGAAGTATCACATACTTCAAATCTTAATGCAGAATTAGATGCAATTAAAATAACAATTGACACCATAGCATCAAAAGCATCAAAAATTGATTCGTTAGGAGGAATAATTGATGGACTCAAACAAGAATTTGGAAGGATTACAGATGAAGTATCACATACTTCAAATCTTAATGCAGAATTAGATGCAATTAAAATAACAATTGACACCATAGCATCAAAAGCATCAAAAATTGATTCGTTAGGAGGAATAATTGATGGACTCAAACAAGAATTTGACACCATAGCATCAAAAGCAAGTGCTGCAGATAATTTGAGTCTAGAATCCATTAAGGGATTAGGAGGTAAAATTGATAAAATTGAAACTGAAATTAAAACATTAGTACAAAGAGCAGATTCTACAGCCTTTGTTGGAGAAGGACTCAAATCAGTTCAAGACGAGGTCTCTAATTTCAAACAAAATGTCTTTGATAAAACAAATAGTATCGAGCAAAAAATATCTTCAGTTTCGGACACCCTAAAAAGACAAGATGAATCCACAATAGAGTTTCATAAAAAATCTGAAAAACTATTTGAAGACATACAGGAAGTCAAAAATATTACAAACAAGGCATCAGATGATTCATCAAAAGAGATGATGGCTTTGTTAAAACTTTCAGAATATCAGTCAAATATTAGAATGAATGCAGAATCAAAGTACGGAGTAACAAAAGATATCGAAAAAATGGCATCACAAACTGCAGATATTGTCAATCTATTTGATAGAATTTCAATTGAGTTAGGAGAAAAAATTCCACTGCCTCATGAAGTAAGACAATGGGCAGTAAGTAAAATTTTAGATTGCGCTGACAAGTGGGAGGTTAGATTCAGTGATGTTTATTCAGTTTTAATAAATGCCATAGGTAGAGATATGTTAAAAGAATCCATAAGAATTCAACAAGTAAGAGACATTTACGGAATTCGAGCAGTAGATGAAATTAGAAGAGATCTAAATATTTCTTAGATTATTCTTCATCTGCTTTAGTGAGTTGTTCTTTCTTTCTTTTTAATGCAGCAAAGATTCCAATAATTGCGGCAATCCAAATTACACTAAACATCATATTTGCAGGACTGACATACATGTATGGAGTTGCATCCATAATGTTGGCTTTTAATAATAATGCTCTATCGTTGATATCCAACATCCCTGTGTGATACGCAGAATTATCTTTTGAAATGGATGAAATTTCTTCAACACCTGTAAACATTGTATCTATGTTATTTTGTATTCTTAAGAAATTTGTAGATTCTGTGCCAAAAATCCAAACAGGATTACGAGAAACAACTTCACCATCAGAATTAGTTGTTTCAGGCAAGTTTACCATTAACACATCCAAGTCAGATTGAATTGCAACCAAATGATTACGGATTACATCAGGATCTGAAGAAGATACAATCCCATCAAGATTTCCTCTAATTCTATCAAGTGGATAGATATCATCATTGTAACCAGAAATTGCCATGAATGCACCAAAAATGATAATTGCAAGTATTCCAAATATGGAAAGTTTGTAAACAGTATTCGCCATTTTTTCCTTCTTGGTCCTTAATCGATTATCACTTGATTTATTTCTTTTAAATTTAGAATGGGATAAACTCATGTAAGCAATATAAAAAAAGCCAACTGCTTGGAGAGTAATGATGGGTACAAAGATCGGATTATTTGAAAATATAGCAATAAAAATTGCCATTATTCCATAGACACCAAAGAATATTTCTAAAAGAGTTGTTTGTGTAAAAGGTAAATTATATGCCTTGTCTTTCCAATCATCTTCTTTTGTTACAATTCCATATTTTGGAGTTCTATGGAATACATTCTTCTTGCCAAGTACTGCATCAAAAACTGCAACAGTGTTATTAACAGACATGCCAGCATTATAGACAAGTAATGCTGGAAGTAATTTTGCTTTTGATTTCCACGTCTTGTGATACATGCCATGTATGACAATAAGGTATGCACCAGGCCCCATTGCAAGATATGTTGCAATTGTTAATGCAGGTAAAACACTTACTACATAGAGATTGACTTGGGCTGCTAGCAATATAGGTAATGTTAAAAATTGTATTAGTATTAGTGGATAAACAATATGACGAGTAAGTTGTATGAATGCCTGAATTTTTGCCTCAATTGCAACATTACGTTTCAAACCAATATCAGCAAGTAGTTTTATTGCACATTGGATAGATCCTTTTGCCCAACGAAACTGTTGTCTTTTAGCCCCGTTGATTTGAGCAGGTAGTTCGGCATCAACTACGATATCAGGCAAAAACAAACATTTCCAACCTTTCATTTGTGCCCTATAGCTAAGATCAAGATCTTCAACTAAGGTAGCAGTATGCCAGCCCCCAGCATCTTCAATACACTCACGTTTCCAAATTCCTGCAGTACCGTTAAAATTCATGAAAAGATGAGAATTGCTTTTTGCTTTTTGTTCCACTAGAAAATGAAAATCAATACTAAGTGCCTGCACTTGAGTGATGGTTGAATAATTTTCATTTACATGTCCCCATCTACATTGAACTAGACCTATATCTGATTTTGAAAAATGAGGTATTGCTCGTTTAAGAAACCAAACAGGAGGAATGAAATCAGCATCAAAGATGGCAACAAGATCAGTATCAGTTGTTAGCATTGCATGTTTTAATGCACCTGCTTTGTATCCTTTTCTTGTTCCACGTCTCACATGTTCGATTTGAAATCCTTGTTTTTTATAATCATCAACCACATTCCGAAGTAATTCAACTGTATCATCATCAGAATCATCACATACCATTATCCGTAGTTTATCTTTTGGATAATCTAAGTTACAAACTGCATCTACAAGTCTTTTTGCAACATATTTTTCATTGTAAATCGGTAATTGAATAGTAACACTAGGAGTTCCCCAATCAATTGTAGGACGAACTTCTTTTCTTGTTCTAGAAATAAATGCGAGATAATAGAAATTAGCAGTATATGCAGTGATTATAATAGCTGATAAAATAAATAATTCAAAAACAAAGTGAGTAAAAGGATTTACCGCCATATCCCTAATTCCACAGAATTATTAATCGCTATTTATATTTGCAAAAAATTGCAATTATTTTTGCTCATAAATTTTGATTGCTTGAGGAGGGCAAACACCTTCACATGCAAGACAGAAAATACAATCAGGTTCTTTAGACATCAAGGGTTTCTTTTCAGATGCAGGATTTCCAGGAGAATCAAACCACTCATAAACACCTACAGGACAAGCCTCAATACATCCTCCATCAGCTATACAAATATCATAATCTACTGAAACAAATTCACCCCAAACTCCCATTATGCCATTACTCGTACCTCGTCTACCCCAAGTTTTGATTGTGTGTTCTGGAGCTTCATATGCGGAAGATGGTTTCATTTTTGATTTATAATCAACATCGATTGGTCCAGGTTTTGCACCATCAGGGATTTCAATTGCACTATCATCTTCTTCTTCATCATCTTCTTTTGCCTCAACTGGCTTTGGTTTTGCACCAAGAACAATTTTTGCTAGAGGAGTTAATTCTTCAAGTTTTTGAATTGCAGCAACTTCAGATATTTTTTCAGTTTTAGCAAAATGAGAAACCATTTTGTCAGCCAAAATAGTATTTCGTAAAATTGTATCAATAACCATTTTGGCAAAATGGTCTGCTTTTTTTCTATAATCTTTGACCCAGTTAGGATCACCAAATTTTTCAATTGGGAAAATTTGATAAATAATATCTACAACTTCCCCGGTTACAATTTCCACTGTAACAGATAGGTCAATTTCTTCATATCCTTTTGCATCAGGATCATCCATGTTTTGTTCTTTCCAACGATATGTTGCATAGATTCTATCAGCATACATGTCCATTTCAAATGCTTTTTTGAGACCATCATGGACAGATTTTAGTTCCACGGGCTCTTCAAGTTTAATTGGCAATCGGTAAAGTCCTAGTTTGAATCCGTGTAATGGATATACGCCACGTTTAGCAGTAGGTGCCTCCATTGACCAAACTCGATCTTTTAGTAGTAAGGACATCTGAATCTTGTAACTTGATTTTATTTAAAAAGGTTATCAGTCATCATCAGGGCATGTGAGTTCTCGAAGTTTAGTGTATTTTTCATCCATTGCTTCAGCATGAATTACAACCTGAGATAGATCATAGGCATCTTTTGAAAAATACCATCTTATAGGAACCCAATGTCCAATTCCATCCATGTCATGAATCATACCTTTATCGGCTTTGACATTTAATTTTTCATCAGTAGATGTTTCTTTAATCGTAAGACCCCGTTTAGTTTTATCCTCCATAATAATATCAGATTCACCGTCTTTGATAAAATAAAACGAGCCCTTCTTAAGAACAGGAAGGTCCAGAAGCAATTTATTTTTCCACAGGATTTCCTATCATGTTACCCCACTCGGTCCAAGAACCATCATAGTTTCGAACTTTTGAATAACCAAGTAGGTACTTTAGAACAAACCAACTGTGTGAAGATCTTTCACCAATTCTACAATAACATATTACATCTTTATCTGGAGTAACACCTTTTGACTCATAATTTTGTCTTAACTCTTCAACTGTTTTGAATGTACCATCGGCATCATTAACTGCAGTTGCCCATGGAATGTTGTTTGCATCAGGTATGTGCCCACCTCTTTGTGCATGCTCCATTGGATATTCTGGAGGTGCGGTAATTTGACCAGTAAATTCTGCAGGAGATCTTACATCGACCATTACAGTATCTTCTTTTCCTAATGCTCTGCTAACATCAAACAAATATGCACGCAGTCCTTCATCTGGAGGTTGTGCAACATATGCTGTCGAAGTTATTTGAGGTTCATTAGTGTTGTAATCTTTATTTTCTAATTCCCATTTTTTTCTTCCGCCATTCATAATCTTTAGATTTTCATGACCATAAATTTTGAAAACCCAAAAAACAAAGGCTGCAAACCAATTATTAAAATCACCGTAAAGAATTACTTCAGTATCTGCAGTAATTCCATTTTTAGACATTAATGCTTCAAATTCTTTTTTACCAATGATATCTCTTGTGACAGGATCATTGATGTCACGTTTCCACCAGATTAGACTAGCACCATTAATGTGACCTTTTTGATATCCATTTACAGGATCATAATCAACTTCTACCAATTTTCTATTTTCATTTGGAGGGTTTTGTGACACCCATTCGGTGTCGACTAAAACTTCAGGATGTGCATAACTCATAATTTGTACGAATTTGTTTTCATACTTAATTGTTTTTCCAAAATATGGTAAAAATACCATTTTTATGTAAATAGAGTTCAGAAGAACTGCTTGAAATTACAAAAAGTGGCAGTAGTAAGTAAAGTAGGCTCTAAAGATTCAGAGCAAGCTGCAAAGGATGTTACAAAAAAGTTCTTGGCAAAAAAATCAACAGTATTTACAATTTCACCAGTAGAAGTTGAAGGAGCTAAGCAAATTGAAACGTTAGAAGAATTAAAGAAAGAAAAATTAGATTTAGTCGTCACTCTTGGAGGAGATGGTACTACACTTCGAGTTTTTAGGAATTTAGAGAACGAAACACCAATTCTAACAATTAACGTAGGAGGAAACAGAGGGATTTTAGCAGAAATTACAATTGAAGAAATTGATGAGGCAATAGAGCAAATTTTAAAAGATAATTTCTTTTTGGATAAAAGGATCAGAGTTGTCGCATCTTGTGCAGAAAAAGAATTTCCACCAGCCTTAAATGAAATTTACATCACCAGAACAAACTTGACTAAAACTGCAGAAATTAAAATAAAATTTCAAAATGATATAGTAAAACAAAAAATGGATGGAGTAATCGTTGCA
>JAOUAY010000038.1 GCA_029860565.1 Candidatus Nitrosopumilus sp. | reverse complement strand
CTCTCTGATTCTCCTGCAACCTTTATGATAACTGATACTCTATTGCCTGTGGCAGGCAACACATCTTTGTATTTTTGAGCAAATGTGGCTGCAGTAAATGCATTATCGGAATTTGATTTTGATGATGGAATTGTAGAATCCGCATCACTAGATGGGATTATGGGAGTTATTCCCATTGAAATAATCAAAAAAATCAATACAAAAATAATTAATTTCACAGGAAAAGTAGGCCATGACTAGATTTAAGGGAATTTAGAGAATTCAGAGATGAAAATCACTGTAAATCCGAACCATCTTGGGGATAAAATTGGACGCAAATAATAATGAAATTATGTATTAAATTTCAAACCTGCACATTCAAAAATTGTTCTGTCTTTTAGTTCTGATTGCCATTTCTCATGGAATTTGTAGTACACAATACTGTCATCAAGATACAATTCATAATTCTCTCGTTCACATTTGTTATATTCCCAAGTTTGCAATAGCGTTTCATCACCAGAAAATACTTCTACTGTAACATCAAACTCTTCAGGAATTTTTCCTGCATTTACATATCTTTCAAGTAATTGATAGAACCATTCTTTATCGCTGCTAGGTAATGACTCTAGATAAAACATCGCAGTTTTTTCCTCAAATGCATTATCAGGAATCAAAAATGGGAGATTGTCTTTCTCTATAGGAGAAAATTTAGAAAATGTAGTCATTGTTTGTAGTGGAGCAATGTCAGTTCCTTGAAAATGAACAACTATCTTTTGTGCCCTTTGATCATCTGATGGAATTACAGGTTTTAGTTTCAGAGACAATGTAGAAGAAGGATTGTTGACAATCATCCATCCCCTGTCTTCTAATTTTGATGCATGATCATCTTCTACGCATACTGCAGAATTAAGTGGCGGTCTGGTCATGAGAGTAAAATTTTCTTTGCATACAGTTTCTTCAGAAGAGATTCCAAGTTTTTGTTGTGTCAGAGGAGAAATTTTCTTAAAATCCTCATTCAAGCCAAACCTTGAATTCTGTTGAGGCATCACTAATGCATCTACTCCTGCACAATCTATCTCAAATCTGTCTCTAAACTCGTATTTGATGGCCGGATGGAATTTTATCCAGACTACATTATCATTGAGGTAAGTGGCATAAGTTTGTCCTTCACATTTAGAATAATCCCCAGAATATAGAATTGTGCCATCGCCAGTAACAAGATCTACTCGTATATCAAATGGTTCTGGAGTTTTACCTGGATTGATGTATTTTTCTACAAATTCATATCCACCAGATGCAAATTTGTTTGGAAGTGATTCACCATAAAATTGTGCACCACTAAAAGATTGTTCTTTAGAAGAAATATCACCCTGATTAGTAATTGAGCCCCTCAATGAACTATATGTCAATACTTGATCTAGTTCATCTCGAAAACTATCTTTTGTGCTAAACTTTGAAACTAATGCAGTTGTTTTTGGTGTTGTAATGTCCCCATCTGATGCAGTAATCAGATAAAGTATTCCACGCTCTTCATAGCTTGGAGTGATATCAGGTAATTCTTGTAAAACATTTGATTGTGTTTCAAAGTTTACAGAAAATCCAGAACATTCAAAGATTGATTTTTCTCTAATCTCTGAGACTCCTTTTTGTCCACTAATTGTATAGAACAAAAGATTGTCTTGAAGATAGTTATCAAAATCCATTGCATTACATGTTGTGTATTGCCATGACTGTACAATACTGCCATTTCCTGTAACAAGATCAATTGTTGCATCAAACGGTTCAGGATCTTTTCCAAGATTTACATATTCACTGATTAATTCATAAAATTCCTTTTTGTCTTTGCTTGGAAGTGATTCTAATGAAAATCCAACTGAGCTTATCTGATGAAATGCAGGAGAAGTGGATTTTTCTTCAATTAACGGTTCAAATTTTGCAAATGTATAGTATGATTGAGGTTTTGTAATTTCTCCTCCTGAGAGTGTTAGAACAAATCTCTGAGCAGCATTGTCTTTGTCAGGCACAAAATCCACATAATCTAGAGTCTTTGAGGGGGAATTTTCAGGGGCCTTTTGAGTGCCATCTAAGGAAAATCCATCACACTCAAAGATTACTCTGTCATGGATTTCTGTTTCAAATAGTTTGGAGAATTTTCTTGTAATCAGACTATCTTCTAAAAATGATTTGTAATCAATTACGTGGCATTGATCATAACTCCAAACTTGTAAAGTTGTTTTGTCACCTGAAATAATTTCAATGTCTACCTCAAATGGTTCTGGGATTGCACCTAGATTGACATATCTGCCAATCAATTCATAGAGCCACTGATTATCAATATTAGGTATTGACTCAAAATAGAACTTTGGCTTGTCTCCAAACGGAGCATTGGGTAACATTATTTGCAGTTCTTCATTAGTTAATGGAGAAAATCTAGTAAATGATGTGATTGTTTTTTTGGGTGAAATATCGGGTCCCTGAAATGATGCTACAAATACTTGAGCACGCTCATCATTACTAGGAATAGAAATTCGTTCCAAAGTTTCAGTCAAGGGTGCAATTGAATCTGAGACATGAAAATCCAAACCCTTGCACTGATAATATGACTTGTCTCTGATTTCAGAACCAAATGTCTGCTTGAATTTGTAGAGAAGTAAATTGTTTACAAAAAACGCTGTATAGTTTGTTGCATCACATTCATTGTAATACCAAGATTGCAATACTGAACTATCAGCAGTCACCAGATGAATCTTAACATCAAATGGTTCAGGAGCCTTTGTTGGAGAAATGTATCTATTGAGAAACTCATAGAATTTTTCTTTGTCTTTACTTGGTAATGACTCCAAAGTAAATTGAGGAGTTTTATCTATTTCATATCCTGGAATTAGAATTGGCAGATTCGAGAATTGTTTTACTGGACCAAACTTTGAAAATGTGAAAAACGTTTCCTCAGTTTCTAAATCGCCCCCTGAGAATTGTACAAGGAATTTTGTTGCCCTGTCCTCATTTTTAGGCACAAAACTAGCCATTTTGACTGGATTTTCGGAATTTTCTCTAGCAGGCTGTATCTCAAAGTCTACATGAAATCCTTCACAGGAAAAAAGAGACACTTCTCGAATCTCAGATAAGAATTCTCCAATGAACTTTAGCTTGCCCAAGTTTTCATCTAAAATTGGAAAGTATTCTATCAAATCACATTCTCGATACTCCCAAGTTTGCAGTACATCTCCATTTCCAGTTAGAATTTCAATATCTACATCATAAGGAAGTGGATCTAATCCAGTGTTGATTGTTCTGCTTATAATATTTTCATAAAACCATTGTTTGTCTTTGCTGGGCAATGAATCTAATGCAAAGCCCTCTTGAACATTATCAAAATAGTATGGCACCGTAGGGTAATTGTTTTTTTGTTGTTCAAGATGTTCAAATTTTAGAAATGATGTAAAAGTTTGAGGAGATTCAATTTCTGCTCCAAAAAAAGTCACACGAATTGCCTGTGCTCTATCTAGGTCATTTACAACAACTTGTTGTGAAATATCTTGAGTTGCAGTTTGATATGCTTTAGAGATTTCTGAAATACTGGATTGTTCAAATGTTTTTCCAGGTACCAGATAAGGAGTCAATGGTCTTTCAAAAAACTTTAGAATTTTTAACCCAAAATCACTTTCAGAGAAATAGTAAGGATCTCCTTCAACAAATGCTACATAAGCTGGAACTTGTTCATCTGCAAATGCATTACTAGTTAACATAGTTGTAAAAATTATTGGTAAAAGTAAATAAAATTTGGAATTCATCTTGGAGTTCCTTTTAGTTCATCAACTAAATTTTTAAGTTCTTTCTGCAGTTGTTCTTGATTCTTTTCTAAATCATCCATTCTATCTAGAATCAATTTTTGAGCATGAGAAATTTCTTTTTCTTCTTTTGCAAATCGATTCTTGTAAAATTGTGTTCCCAATACGGATAAGAAAATTGCCAAGACACCAATTCCAAAAAACATGAAGAAAATGGCCACAATTTTTCCAACATCCGTCACAGGTACTATATCCCCATATCCCACAGTAGTTACAGTAGCTACAGTCCACCAAATTGCATCAAGCATTGAATTAATTTGTGAATCAGGATGCTGTGATTCTACAGAAAAAATAACAAAAGAACCAACTACAATAGTTCCTGCAGCAATTAAAAGAAGATAAAATAATTTATTCATTCTATTAATTCAATCTCAAAAAGACTAGTTAATCTCCTAATGCCCTCATCTTTTCAATCTTTTTCTTAACAGCATCTAGGTTAAATGATGCAGGATCTTGCATTGGTGGGTATTCAATAAATGTTGGAACTAACTCTCCAATTTGTTGTTGTGCTTGAACAAAACGCCAAAACTCAAAGACAAAGAAATCCTTGTAGTAAATGGAACCCTCATCACCATCAGGGAGTCCCGCTCTTTCAAATGGATCTAGTCTCAAATTTGTAATTGTTGGCCATCCTAGTTGAACTGTTTCTCCGAACCATCCATTTGGCTGATCAATAAATCTAAATTTGTAATCTCCAATACGAATTGCACCAAATTCATGTTGTGCAAAATAATAAATTACATCACGATTTGATGGACCACTACCAGTTAGCATGTCAAGTTGATTATATCCATCAAGATGAACTTTGTATGTTGTACCTCCAATATCGTTTCCAACTTTAAGATCTTCTACAATATCTGGATTGCCTGCTGCTGCAACAAGTGTTGGCATCCAATCAAGCCCAGACATTAATCCATTTTCCACAATTCCTGCAGGAATGTGTGATGGCCATTGCACTAGCATTGGAACTCTCATTCCACCTTCTAGAATCTGGCCTTTAGCTCCTCTAAATGGAGTCATGCCACCATCAGGCCATGTGAAAACTTCAGCTCCGTTATCTGTTGTAAAAATTACTATGGTGTTTTCTTTAATTCCATTTGTTTCAAGAAAATTATTTACCTCTCCAACCAAGTCATCAACTTCCACCATTCCAGCTTCATAGATGCTCCATCCATTTTCTGGAGTGATTTTGTTTTCGTATTCTTCACTCAAGTATGTAGTAACATGCATTCTTGATGGATTAATCCATGCAAAGAATGGTTTGTCCTCATCTACTGCTTTTTGCATAAAATTAATTGAATGCTCTAAAATTTCATCATCTAAATTCTCCATTCGTATTGGAGGGACTGGACCTACATCCTCAATAATTTGCTTTCCTACTTTACCCCAGCGAGGTTCAACGGTGTCATCATCAACATCACTTGCCCAACTATGAATCATGTTACGTGGTCCAATTATCAGATTTAGTTCTTCAGGATATGTTGGATGAAATGGATCTTCTAGTGCATCAAGGTGATACAAATAACCATAGAACTCATCAAATCCATGAACTGTTGGTAAGAATTTATTCAAATCACCCAAATGGTTTTTTCCAAACTGCCCAGTGCTATACCCCATTGACTTAAGAACAGTTGCAATAGTTGGAGCTTCTGCAGGCATTCCAATATCTGCTCCTGCTTGTCCAACAGTAGTTAGACCTGTACGAATTGGTAATTCTCCTGTAATGAAACTTGCACGTCCTGCAGTACAGCTAGGGTCTGCATAATAATCTGTAAAACGCATTCCATTTTGTGCAATTTTATCAATGTTAGGAGTAATGCCTGCCATGATACCATCATTGTATGCACCAATGTTATACCACCCAACATCATCAGGCATTATCACAATGATGTTTGGTTGTTCTGTAATTGGTTTAGGAGGAAGATAAGATTCAATATGTTCATCACCCGTTGATAAAAGATTTTCAGGTATCTCGATCACGCCTTCTTTAATTAGAAATTCTATTGCAGCAAGAAACTCGTCATCTGAAATTGTCCCCTCAGACCACCACACTGCAGTGTCTTGAATCCATTTAGGAATCTTTTCTTCAGCATGTGCAGTTGGTAATGCAGGTGCAATGCCCATTGATAAAATTAAAGGAAATAGAGTTAACAGAATGACAATTTTTTTAGTGTTACCCAACAGAATACTACCAACGTCCTTCTCTATTTAACATAATTGGATTGTTCAATATTTTTACAATTTTCAATATATCTATCAATTTGATGAACATAACCAAAATTAACCGCAATTCTTACGATTTCCTCATCAATTTCAGGATCAACTAATGCGTTAAGATATGCTGCAGTACCTGATCTGGCAAGATGGTTCATGCCAACCCCTTCCATGTTAATTGCTTGCTCCAAAGTGATATCTGGATTAAAGTAATCTTTTCCAAATGTTTCATCAAAGTCATCATTGTAATCTAGTCCCACTTTATCCCATAATTCTAAATTATTTTTCCAAAAATCTGAAGAACATTCATACTCTATTTCTTTGGGAATGTCTGAAAATATGGTTTTGAAATCATTTTTCATGCTAATAACTATCCAGTCATTTCTTTGAGATGCATCCAAAGCTTCCTGATTGTGATAGTAATACTCTCTATTTTCATCATCATGATTAACCATACATGCAAAGTGATTCTCGTGATAATGGGTAAGCATTAACATTTCAATATCACCTCCAGAATTACCACATGCAAAAATGGGTACCTTACCAATGAATTTCTGAATATTTGCTGGTTTTTCTGCTCCATCATTAAATGAATCTAGAATGGGTTGACGAATTACCGCTGGGCCATTTTCAGTCAGTTCGTAAACAAATTCTGGATGTGTTCCAATCACATTTTCTTTATCTATGTTGTAAATTTCTTCAGAAACAGATCTCATTAGACCTTGAAACCCTGCAGAAACAAGGTATACTTTGAAATCGTTTTCTTGAAGATAAGAAACTAACTCAACCATGGGAAGATAAGTTAATTCTTTTAGTGAGATATTGTATTTGACATGTTTTGTGTTATCAAGATAATCTTTTGATTTTTGTAGATACTCCTCTTGTGTAATGTAAGGATATGCCGGAAGTAAAGTATCCATCAGACCCGATATGTGTTCAAGATCTTCATTTGTAATAGAATCTCCCTTTGCTAAAACCTCAGAGTATGGGCTTTGAGATGATAAACTAGGTTCAGACTTTATTTGGTGATGCAGGTATTCCAGATGAAATGCAAATGGTATGTAGAGAGGTTGTTCAATCCACAAAGTTCCATCATTATCAAAAGTAGCAATCCTATCTTCAGAGCGGACAAATGTCGGGAGAGAAGAGTTTGTGACTTTATCTACAAATTCAATAATTTTTTGTTTGGAATTTTCATCATTCCATGAAGGCAGAGGATCAGAATATGTGGAAGGAGATACTGCTGATTGCTGATTCATAACCATTTCAGGTACGCTGATTTGAAGATTTTGGGAATTTTCTCCAATTTCGGTACATAACCTGTCCCCACAAACTTTCTTCGAACCTATCTCAGTTAGAAAATTACCACTGCTTTTGAGGGCTTCAGCTTCTTGGAATACGTCAAAAAAGGGCAAAACAGATGTAACACCAATTGATAAAATCAATGCAAAAATTAACAAATATCTCTTCACAAAAACTCTATCAGAAAATTAAATTTAAATGATAGTATATTTTGGATTCAATTCCTATATAGTTAGAGGCAAAGATTTTGCACTAATCTCTGATTAATGATTTTGAGTATTGAAGAATAAGCAAGTTTGTGACAATCAATAAAAATAGAAATTCCACAAAGTCGACACGAATTTCTAACACTTTATAATGCTTAAGAAAATAAGATTGTACAAATTTGTATGTCTAAATCAAAAAAATTATGTCCTAGGTGCGCATTAGAAAAAATAAAGACCGAACTAAATCTTCTTCCTAACGATACCTTGAGTTGCCCAAAAGGTCATTGGAAAGGAAAAGAAGTTGGAGGTAAACTGGTTGAGATTTTTAATTGTCCTAGATGTATCCTGGAAAATGTTAAAACAGAATTAAAAAATGCTCCTAATAATTACGTGACCTGTGATGTATGCAGGTGGGTCGGAGAAGAAGTTGGAGGTAAATTAATTGAATCAGTACTTTAAATCCAGAGGCTCTTTTGGAATGATAGGTAATAGAGCAGAATTTTTTAATGTCACTTGAGACTCAAAGGAAGAAAAAATCAGTGTAAAAAATAATAACACAGATTACAATGTAGATTCATGGCAATTTACTCAGTCAAAGCTAGATACATTGAAGGAAAAATGAAAGAATTTTATCAAAAACTAACTGACGGTGCAATTGAGAATCAAAAACCTGATGGTCAAGAAATTATTAATTCAATGAAACGTGCTAAGATAACTAAACCCAATGTTATTCAATGGTCTGAGATGTGTTTTTGTTCACCACCCTTAAAACATGAACGTGAAACTGTATACAATCAATTTCTAGAGGATATTGAAACTGAGGCCATAGATGATTATGTGGAGTATGAGGGAGAGTTTTTTATGGATTTTTTAGCAAAACAGAATAAAGAATAATTTCATTTTATTATTAAATAAATTCAGATTTTAATTCATTGCCATACTGTTTTAACATCTTTTCAACTTTGGGATCAATTACAAATCTGCAGTATGGTGCATCCTTGTTCTGATCATAATATTTTTTGTAATATTCTTCTGCAGGATAGAACTTGGTCAAAGGAATGATTTCAGTCACAATAGGATCACCAAACACAGGTTTGTCTTCGAGTTCTTTTTTTGATTTTTCTGCAATCTGTTTTTGTTCGTCATTGTGATGAAATATTGCAGATCGGTATTGTGTTCCAACATCATTTCCTTGTCTATTAAGGGTGGTAGGATCATGCGTATGCCAGAAAACATCAAGCAGTTTTTCATAAGATATCACATTTGGATCAAACTCTATTTGAGCAACCTCTGCATGTCCTGTTTTTCCAGCACATACTTGCTCATATGATGGATTTTCAACTATACCGCCAGAATAACCCGGTACTACTGATTTCACACCATTGAGTCTTGCAAAAATAGCTTCAGTACACCAAAAGCATCCATTGGCAAATGTTGCGTTCACAAAATAACTGTGGAAAAATAGATTATATCGTTTTTGTCAAAGTTTCTTCAATCAGTCTCAGTGGATTATTATTCTTGGAGACATTGATTGATTACTTAATTGCAATCAATTTGGTGTTAAACCCAGTATTACTTACAAAATACATGAAAAGAACAAAACTAGATAGTATATGACTATACCATTTGAGCACATATGCTGATAATCAGTTTCAATAAATTCCTAAAATATTCAACAGTTTCAGAAAAATCACCGATGGGAAGTTTGATCGCAGATAGCAGTCGTGGAAATAAAGATATCAAGAAAATATTTAAAATCAGGATCAATTGAAATAAATATCATAAAAGTTCTGTCAGTGTATCTATGCTGAAATTTCAAGGCAAAATTGCTCTAATTACTGGTAGTGGGACAGGTATAGGTCAAGCCATAGCTAAAAGATTTGTAGAAAATGGCGCCAGTGTAATAATCCTTG
>JAOUAY010000171.1 GCA_029860565.1 Candidatus Nitrosopumilus sp. | reverse complement strand
AAATCTTACAGGACAATTTAGATTTACCAAAGAAGCGATTCCTCATTTGCAAAAAACATCTGGTTCAATAATTAACATTTCATCAGATGCAGGAATAAAGGCATACCAGGGATTTAATGCTGATGCATATTCTGCATCAAAAGCTGCTTTAATTCTGTTAACAAAATGTTGGGCACTTGAATATTCTAAAGATAAGATCAGAGTCAATTGTATCTGTCCCGGAGTAGTTGACACAGATATGACAAAACCATTTTTGAAAACTCAAAAAGATAAAGAATTTATGAATAGTGAGCATCCGATAGGGAGAATTGGTCAACCCTATGAAGTAGGAAAAGCAGTACTATATTTTGCATCAGATGATGCATCTTGGACAACAGGTGCAATACTTGCAGTAGACGGAGGTGAATCAATTAAATGAATTCACATGAATTTAATAGAACTTCGGGGTGCAGAAAATAATGAAAGATAGAAAAGCAAAAGCTAAGTTGATAATACTTTTAGGAGTTATTTGGATAATCATTAGTTTACCATTACCGTGGATAGTTAACAATCCAGCAGTTTCAGAATCACAATTTAATACAATACTTGGAATTATAGGAATAATGTCAATTCCATTTATTGCTCTAGGAGTTGCCTGGACATTGAAGCCAGAACTTACAACATAGGTAATTTCAATTGGAAGATATTCCCATTTCTGATAAGATTCCTGAATTAGATATTGCTATTGAGGCTGCAAAGAAGGCGGGTGAGGCAATTTTAGAGATTTACCATGAAGATTATAAAAAATTCACAAAAAATGATGATTCTCCAATTACAGATGCTGATCTTAAGAGTAATGAGGTGATTAAAAAAATCCTCTCACAAACAGAACATGAAATTTTATCTGAAGAAGATAAAGATGATCTAAATCGATTATCAAAAGAAATGATTTGGATCGTAGATCCACTTGATGGAACTTCAGATTTTATTGATAAAACAGGTGAATTTACAGTAATGATTTCCTTAATTAAAAATAAAAAACCAATTCTTGGAGTAATTGGATGGCCTACTGGAAAAACATTGTTTGTAGCACAAAAAGATAGTGGTGCATTTAGATATTCAAATCAGGAATGGAAGAAAATATCTGTAACTCATGTTTCAGAACTTCCAAAATGTAGAACTGTAGGATCAAGACATCATCTATCAGATAAAGAAAAATCATTTATTAAAAAATTAGGTATTGAAGATTTTACAAGTATTGGCAGTTCATTAAAAGTTGGAAAGATTAGTTCAGGAGAAGCTGAAGCATACATCACAACCACAAATAAAATGAAAGAATGGGATTCAGCTGCATCTTATTGTATTATCTCAGAAGCTGGAGGAAAAATGACTGATATGTTAGGAAATGATATCACATACAACAACAAAGATGTATATCATAAAAATGGAATTTTAGTTACAAATGGATTAATTCATGACAAGATAATTGAGGAATTTAAAAAATTAGAGTAGATTTCTTTCTTTAAGGAAGTTTTTTACTTTGTTTGCACTGTCTGAAAGTGATTCATGTTCTGTATCAATTATTAAATCTGCTTTTTCTGGAGCTTCATAGGGATCATCGATTCCTGTAAATCCTTTGATTTCTCCTTTTCTTGCTTTGGCGTACATACCTTTGACATCTCTTTCTTCACATTTTTCTAAAGAACATTTTACATAACATTCTGCAAACTGATCGCCTGCATTGATAATCTCCCTAGCGTTCTTTCTATTCTCAATATATGGAGATACGAGTGACACTACACTAGGAACGCCATGATTTAACAAAAGTTTAGCCAAATGAGCAACTTTCTTGTTATGCTCATCGCGTCCTTCTTTTGAAAAGTCTTTTGGTGAGAACCATTCTCTTAGTTCATCTCCATCAAGCATTGCTAAATTAGGGATATCTTTTTGCAAATCTTTTACAATGGTAGTCTTTCCTGAACAAGGAAGACCAGTCATCCAAAGAATGAAAGGTTTCATGAATAAAATATCCGAATAACCCATAAAGAGCTTACGCTAATTTTTAGCCCAAGGTTGATTTTCTAAATAATCAATTTCTTTAATCATGTCTTCCACTTTTTTTACTATGGCAAAAACTGATCTATATTGTTCATACATTTCAATTTCTTCTTCTTTAGATAGGACATCTGCTTCTGCATCATCAAAGAACTTATTTTCTTTGTTAAGATGATCATTTAGAAATATTGCATATGTTCTAAGATATCTTGAGACCGGTTCTTGTGCATCTTCTCCATCTTTCCATCTTTTTAGGTGATGTGAAATTTGTCGGGCAATATTTCTTCCAAATTCATGCTCTATCATAAATTTTCGAATTTCATCTTTCAAAGTATCATAGCTTGCAACACAAGGAAAATACGAATCTTCTTCTCTTGAGTGATGAATGGAATCAACAAATTCTGAAATTACTATGGTGATTTTTGTTAGATCTGA
This sequence comes from Candidatus Nitrosopumilus sp., assembly GCA_029860565.1. Classification (GTDB taxonomy): domain Archaea; phylum Thermoproteota; class Nitrososphaeria; order Nitrososphaerales; family Nitrosopumilaceae; genus Nitrosopumilus. Next base: position 543 of record JAOUAY010000171.1, on the reverse strand, counting down.
AAATGGGATTTTTGTTCCTTTGTATAGTTCATCAGAACATTTGGACACTATTTTTTCTAGACGACGAACTTGATCATGATCTGCACGTAATTGATTTGTAGCACTCATGATATTCTAGTTTTCAACATGTTATTTAAAAATCAGTTAAAAAGCCTAAAATCATCAAAGAAATCCAGTTTAACTTTTATCCAGATATATTTACACTCATTCATTAATGAATCTTATAATTTTATCTATTTTGAATTTGATGAAAGGACAAACTGGAGATATAATTTCATTACCTAATTTTGATACAAGTATGATTTTTGATAAAATTATAGAGTTGCAAAATTCCATAGGCTCATTATCTATTCAAGATGGACCGATTGCTTCAGCTCATGTAATATTACTTGCTGCAGGAGTGGTAATTTTTCTTGGAGTGGCAGGAGAAGCATTTTTTAAAAAAACTGGCATTCCAGATGTAGCTTTTCTAATGATTCTTGGAGTAATTATTGGACCAGTCTTTGGAATCATTCAACCTGAAGCTGTAATTCAGGTGGTGCC
>JAOUAY010000170.1 GCA_029860565.1 Candidatus Nitrosopumilus sp. | reverse complement strand
AATCCTTGAAATCTCTTGAATTCCTGAAAGAACAAAATTCCTTTTTCAGTAATCAAAAAGACTCTATTTCTGTCATTTTTGACGGATTCGACTAAGCCTGCTTCTACCAGTTTCTCACATTTGTCTAGTACTGCATAGTGAGATAGGTTGGCTTTGCGAGAGATTGCAGATACAATGACTCCACCACGACCGCCATCTGCGGTTACGTCTAAGATATCACCCATTATGCCCATTTCGGACCTGTATTGTTGTTTTGACATGCTCTAATACACAACAATGTAGTTTATGAGGAACATTTTGAAACTTCATAGCGGAACACAAAGCGGAACAGTAGTTTCACTAAAAAAATACCTAATTTTTGATGATTTTGAAAATATTGGAAAAATTTTGAAGAAAATCATAGGTAAAAATTAATTTCAAAAAAACTCATTTTTCTAAAAAATATTGTTTTGATACATTTTAAGAAAAATGAGCAAATTTTTTTGAATTATCAGCATTTTTAATGAAATTTAGTATATAAGGAACAGGACGATTTCTAACCGTTCCTAATCTATCATTTCAATAGTATCTTCACATGGTAAAATCTCAGATTAGGATTATTGGAGCATTAGTTATCCTCTTAATGCTTGGTGCTTCGCCGCTATCTGTGACCTACTCATTTGCAGAAAATGAGAGTAATCAAGTAGAAAATAGAGAATTTAGAGCAATTCTTACAGAAAAGGTGGTTGATGGGAAATTAGAAGTCCGCCAATATTCCCTTTCAGAGGAATTCTCTGAGGATGACTTGAAGAGAATGTTATCATCTGATGGTCAAATATCCTGGGCATACGTAAATTACAAGATGTACCAATCAGGAATTATTCTATTTGATGGAAAAGTATCAAAGATTGGTGAAAATCTATGGGAAATTTCAATAGAAGATGACTCCAGTAAGGATCTAAGCTACAATATTATATTTTCTGGAAAAATTGCAGAAATGGATGAAGAAAATGTATTTGCAATCTCATTTATGAATTCCATAGCAAAAAATCCTGAGATGACTCAAAATGTCAAGTTATTACAAATTGAAGAATCTGTCATAAATTCAGAAAAATCAATTGGTTCTAACCAGGAATTCAGAAATTCAATATCAATGAAATAATCACCCTTTTTTTCTTTAATTGACTAAAAATCATTCACAAGGTCAGCTTTGAGATTCAATGTAACTTTTTATTCCCATTTTGAAAAGTAAATTATAAAATGTTTGATAAATTCAAAAATGAAGAAGGTGGAGAATTGGTAGAAGAGAGAAACGAAGGAGTTAAAGAAACTAGCTCAGTTACAGAATCAACCAGTCAAATCGGAATTGGGGAATTAATAGGAAAACGTACAAAATTAGAAGAGGCAATAGATTATGTTGGTTTAATGATTAAAAATCTCAAAGATAAGAGAACCCTACTTGAAAAAGATATTGAAGAAGAATCAGTTGACATTAAGAATCTAAAAGAAAAACTTCAGAAAGTTAGTGAATACATAGAAGAAGAAAATAGAGGAATTGAAGAACTTGTTAATAAGAGAAAACAAGTAGAAAATGAGGCAGATGAAGTAGGTTCAATTATCAATTCTTTGAGAGAGAAACTTTCCAGTGTTGATAGAGTTATTGATGATGAAGGTAGTAAGGTTAAGAAAATCAAAGAGTCTAGAGATTCTCCTTAGATGAATAAAATTTTAGAATTAAAGAAATTTAGTTGTAGTCGTTTGTTGACTATCTGAGGGAACAGAAGGAAACATTTGCCCTGCGGAACTTTCAGCAACAGCAGCAGCTTCTTTTAAGATACTTTCAGATTCTGTATTGGTCGTGTCATTCATTCCAAATGCTGCATCTCCTGTGAAACTTTCCGTCATAAAGCCACCAAGCATTTCAGCCATCTGACCAATTTCTTGTTCAGCTCCTGGCATAATTTTTCCAAGTGATGATTTGAGATTCCTCATTAATCCCATTGTTGGCATTATCGCTACTACAGTATCTCCAATATCATTAGCTGTAGTTAATCGTAATTCAATTTGTTCTAATGACATTCTAGCACCACTCAAAATTTTTGAAACTTTTCTTACTTCAGCTAATTCGTTTCCAAGAACTTTACTGGTTTGAGTATCATGTTTTTGTGTTGCATCTACAATTCTTTGGAATAATTTTGCATCGCGCTGTTGTAAGTTTAATAGCATTGTGTCTAATTTTTTAATTTGTAATTGTAATTTTTTAATTCCATCCTGAACTCTTGGTTTTAAAGCACCTTTAGGCTTGATTGTATCATTAATTTTTTCGGTAATACTGGGTTGTGGTTGTTTTGACCATTTATTGGATAAACTAGGCATGAGTTTAATTTTAGAATATGTACTTAATTTCAGATGTAAAAAATGGTTCACTGAATATTAAAAATTACTAACAAAGATTAGCACTTGAAATATTCTTCTTAAGGAGATGTTGCATCGATATACAACAATCACAAACAATTAATTTCAAAATTAAAAAATTTCAGAATCGTTTAAAATCTTTCAATAAAATCAATTGTTTAAACAGGAAATATGGTGGATTACGTATGTAACAGAATTTTTGTTTGATTCTGAATCAAGATTTTCTTTTTATTTCAATAAAATTATGGGAAATGGTATGTTTATACGTTTTAGAATTTCTTTTTACACTTCATCACGTATGTTATGAAGCATTTCATGAATAAGACTTAATATATTCTCTATTTTGAATTATTCATTATAATTTTCTTAGAAAGATTAGATGAATATAGATATTATTTGTATGCTCAAAAAGTTTTGATCTTACTATGCTAATGAAAATTGGAAAATAAAAATGAAAAGATTATTTACATGCTGATAATTTTTATTGTTTTATTTACATAGATGGACAAATTAGTTTTAAAATAATACAAATTTTATAGGAATTGCAATCAAACTTTTTCTTATATTGAAAATTATAATTTATTACACATAAAAGAAAATATTTTCTTCTCTACACAAG